>JAZQNC010000060.1:0-5402 GCA_045627165.1 Eubacteriales bacterium | reverse complement strand
CAGTCATCGTCGATCGCTTTCATATATCCCTCGTTGGTGTAACCGATGATTGTACCGGCGGTATTCTTGACCTCGCACCAGTCTCTGTCTTCCTTTGTTTCGGTAAGATAAATCACGGTGCCGTCTTTCAGCGTATCCTTTACCTTGCTGTCTCCGATTTTTGAGTATACCTTCATGCTCCCGTATACACGCATGATGTTTCCGACTGCGTCACCGGTGTAATTGGCGTTTTTTTTCGCGTTTTTGTCTTTGATATCGGGTTTCTTCTCGGCAAGACTGAGCTCCGCGCCGGTAAAAGATAAACCGAGGTAATCGGCAAGGTCAAAATCCGCGCTGATTCTGTTTTCGGCGGCGTAATATTCCGCACAGTGTTCATCGCTGCTGCAGGAACATAAAACAATCGACACGGCGGTAATCAGCATAAGAGCCGAAGCCGCTGTTCTGTTAAGATTCATCTTTTATACCGACATCCTTTCCGTATATGAATATCCGAATATCATTTGCACAGCAGCTCACGCAGCTTCCTCTCGGAGATCTCGACGATCACGGTATCGTAATCGCTTTTTCTGATGAGTTCTGTTCTGTATGGGGTTGTTCTTTCAAAACGCACAGACGAAAAATCACAGGCGAGAAACTCGATCAGCGCGCTTCCGTAGGAATCCCGGAATATTAACAGCTTTCCCGCTTTTCCCGCGCTTCTCGTGGTTATCGTCATATCCATTTCGCCCGAGAAAGCCGATGTGTAAGCATACATTCCGGCGCGTTCATAGGTGGGATTATCGTCATATCTTGTACTGTGCGGATAGAGAAGCGCATCCAGATCCGCCTGAAAATCCCTCGGAACAGTGTGTATATCATAGGGGCTGACCGAAGCGGAAAGTCCGAGTTTATCCAGAATCGCCAGCGAAGCGACTCCCGCGCCGAATTTATTCCAATGAGTGTCTCTTCGGAAATAGAGAAGTCCATCGCCTTTTGCTTCTGTGAGTACGGATCTGAGGTCAAGATAATCTATTCCCATTCTGTCAAGACTCTCGTTCAGACGGTCAAGGTCGCAGGTGCCGTCGTATTCGCGGTAATTGCGCGGAACATATTCGGGATATATCGTGCTTTTATTGGGAACACAGACAAAGAGAAAACGTACTCCTTCGTCGCTGCACTTATCGCTGATCCTGCCGAGCGCCGAAACAATAGCGTCAAGCTCTGAATCGCTGAGCGGATCTGCGCCGGTATAACTGTCTATTGTTTCGTGAAAAAACAGAAATCCGTCATGACCGACGATGACCTCATCGTTTCCGGTAAGGAATATCCGCTCCCTGAGCGAAGAAAACCAATCGCTGATCCGTCCTCTATACGCAAAGCTCTTTGAAAACCAGTTTTCAAAATCTTCTTCGTAATTCGGATCATACTGACTGATGCTGTCCCTGATGATATGCGGCATATTCCCGCCTTCGGTCGAATCGGAGGCGCCGGGAAAGATAAGTCCGACGGACAAAAACAGGCAGGCAGCGAAAAAAACGGCGCAATACAGAATTTTGAATATCTTTTTTGTTTCCATTATGATATGACGCACTACCGTACTCAGAATCTGTAGAAAATGAAGGGTCTGAATTCATTTGAAGCGATGTTCATTATACACATCAAAAACAATACCGCTGAAAACACATACCCTGCCGTATCGAATATCACGGCCGCTCTCTCTCCCAATCTGCCGCGGATTGCCGGAAAAACAGGGAAGCAGAGAACAATACCGACTGCCGCGATAAATAAGCGGTATCCGCTTAACAGCGCGAGAATGTCCCCAGCATTTCCCGAAAAGGAGAACATACACCCGAAATACTCAAACGCTGCCGGAACGCTGACGCTCCGGAACATGACAAAAGTCAGAATGACGCACAGCAGTGTGTAGATGCGAAGCATCGGACGTAGAAACACATTATCGCTTGCCTTTTTCATTCCAGATAAATTTTCTGCCGATACGAGCGCTGCGTTGAACAATCCGCACAGAATGAAGGTAAGACCCGCGCCATGCCACATACCCGCAAGCAGGAAAACGATAAAGCAGTTTATGACGGTACGCATGGCGGAGATACTGTTTCCGCCCAGAGGGACGTAAACGTATTCACGAAACCAGTCGGTCAGTGTGATATGCCACCCGCCGAAGAAATCGCGGACCATGCAGGCGCAGAAGGGATAGCGGAAGTTTTCGTCAAGCCTGAAACCGAACATCTCCGCAAGTCCGACGGCCATATCGGAATAACCCGAAAAGTCAAAATAAAACTGCAAACAGAAACACAAAGCTCCGGTCCATGCCAGTGCCGAGGAAGGAGAAGCGACGGCGAATGCCGCGTCTGAAATTACGGCGACCGTATCCGCAATCAGAAGCTTTTTTGAGAGTCCGAAAATAAAGCGTCTTATTCCTTCTGAAACAGCGTCGGGCGTAATAATCCTGCTGTCAACGGCAGATTTCACCGAGCTGTAGGGAACTATCGGACCGGCCGTAAGCTTAGGGAAAAACGATGCGTAAAGTATTACGTTTCCCACGTCTTCCTCGGCTTCGATTTTCCCTCTGCTCACGTCTATGACGTATGAGAGCATCTGCAGAGTATAGAACGATATACCTATCGAAAGCGTAAATGTGAATCCGGACGCGAAAGCGGGAAGCTTCAATGAAAGCGTGTCCGCGATCAGCGATATGAACCACTCAGCGTATTTGAAAACAAAGAGAACTCCGATGTTGAATACTATGAGGACGGCAGTCACCGTTTTTCGCTTTTTTTCGTTGTGCCCGACTATGGCGTGTGATATCGTTTTTGCAAGCGCCCAGTTGATTACCGAAGAAGAAAGCAGAAGAAGCATTCCGACCGGTTCTCCGAATGCATGGAAAATCAATCCGGCAGCCGTGAGGATGATATTTTTCGCGCGTATATATTTTTGAGGTACCGCGGTATAAATGATCCATACCATCGGCAGAAAAATAAACAGGAATGTGGCTGATGAAAAGACCATCATGACCTCTCATACACTAAATAATATTATCGCACATACACATATATACAATAACACCTATTATAATTATACACTAAACGGCGGTAAAAGTCAATAGAAACAGGGACGTATAGTCATAAACAGGGACGGATACGGGGACGATAATACCGTTGTATGTCCGTTGACACGAGAATGTGAAATACTGAGAATTTTATTGACATGACGGCATTTTCGTGCTATTATATCATTGGTTGTATCGCAATGCCTGTTGTTCACGGAGGAAATATATGCTTGACAGGACCATACCGTTTTACAATACCATTCTGCGATGTGATAGATATGAACCCGGTGATAAGGCGCTTCCCGACGGATTCGCGATCTCGGCTTATAAGCCCGGCTACGAAAAAGCATGGGCAGAGCTTGAGTATTCTGTTGGGGATTTCGATTCGTCAGAGCAGGCAAAGGAGTATTTCATCAATACATATCTGAAAGACAGAGAGCTGTACGACAGGCTCCTGTTCGTCGTAAATCCGGAAAACAGGGTCGTCGGTTCCTGTATCGCATGGAGCGATATGAGAAACGATAAACCGGTATCATCGCTTCACTGGCTGGTCGTCGATGAGAAATATCAGGGCATGATGCTGTGGAGAGCGCTCTGCCGCGCCGTTATGGAAATATACGAAAAGCAGAACGCCTTTCCGGTATACATCCATACTCAGCCATGGAGCTGGAAGGCGATTATGCTGTATATGTCGCTGGGTTTCAGAATACAAAAGCACGATTCATTTTCACATTATGAAAACCAGTACGAACACGCAATGAAGGCGCTGAAAGAGGTCGTCAGTCCGGAACAGTATGAACTTATGCGGGAGCTTTCCGAAGAATGAAAAACGGTTATTCGCGTTTCCCCTTCATAATGAGCATAATGGCTTTCGCCTGTTTTCTCATCGTGCTGTGTCTGATATCAACTGCGGTACAGCCTCTCTGGGGAAGAGCGCTTATCCTGATTATTCCCTCGGCATTGCTTTTTGGCGTCGGTATGATGAGTAAAAAGAAAATTCTATCTTCAGGAGCATCAGCGGCGATAACCACAATACTTTCGGTAGTTCTGGTATTGCTTTCGGCTTTCTATTTTGTTTTGCTGTCGGTTTGGACTGCGACAACCGTGACCGATGATATCCGTTATTATGAACGTGCGTACAGACAGATCCAATATGAGGAGGGTGTGAGCGGATATTTCCCGGAGCATATTCCCGATGACGCGGAAAATATAGTCTTCTCTTATACCCCGCAGTTTCTGCAGGGCGGAAAGGTATTCAGCCTTGTTTATTCAACCGGCGAGGAAGAACTCATAGAATGGAGCGAACGGCTGAAAACTGCGGAATGGATAGGACCAAATGATGAGTGGCTGGATACGCATAACAGAATACCTGTCGGAAACGACGCTGTCCGTTATCAGCTGTACCGGGACGGAGGAAGCAATCACGGCGAGATATGTTATGTGCTGATTGACGGCTCGGATAAAAGAATTGAGTTTTATTATTCCGAATGGTGATACCATATTTACGCGAGGAGAGTCATGAAAAATTGCAGATATGCTTTTTGTGCGGTGATAATACTGTGTATTACTGCGGTATTCATATCCTGTACCGGGACTGATGAAAATGCCGCTGACGGTACAGTGTCAGAATCCGTGATTTCGGAAAGTGTGTCAGATTCGCCGTCTCTTAACGAACAGACATACGAAACAGAGGCCTCAGATGATCCGTATATAAAAATACCGAAAATAGTATTGCTTCCCGCAGATTCACTGCCTGGTGATAAGGAGGATGCGCTGTTTTCCGCGTCCGCTGTCGGAATGAACCCGACTATGATGTTTTTTGATGACAGTCTTACTTTTTATTTCGACGTTTACATCCCGGATAGCGGCACAAGAGAATATTACACGGGACAGCTCACTCTTCCCGAAGGCTATACGTTCTGCCATATTCAAAATGCGGAACGAGGAGGCGGAAGCGGAGAAACATTCGTAATTGTCGAAGCGGAAAAAGGCAGTTCCTCCGTATACCTCACATACGGCTTTTTCTGCACAGAGCCGCCGACGGCGGTTTACGTGAGCGATGACATAAAGTAAAACCCGGATTTCCTTTTCGTATGAAATGTGAAGCTGCTGCTTGCAAATAAAAACATACTGTGGTATAATGCTACGGGTGGATAAGGATGTTTTTTGGTTTTGTACAGTAATATCAGATATAAGAGATATTGACAAATCAGAATTTGTGGAGATAGGTATACATTTATTTTTACGAATGTAGAATATGGAGTTTTCTGTCGTAGAGACCTGAGTCTCCGACAGCTTTCGCATTTCTCTCTGCTTTGACGATGAACCAATGACTGAAAATGAGTATTCCATAAGT
>JAZQNC010000059.1:0-3414 GCA_045627165.1 Eubacteriales bacterium | reverse complement strand
CGAAACGCTTGAACGCATTTTTTCGGCGTCGCCGGGTTGCTATGTATTCCTGCGTCTTAACGTCATGCTCCCCGAATGGTGGGAAAAAGCCCACCCGGAGCACTGCAACAGAATTGACGCTCCCTTCGGCAGGGGAGATATCACCTACAGACCGCCTTCCGACAGTACCCTGCGCGAGTCCTTCTATTCTCCGCTCTGGCTTGATACCGTAAGAAAATACACACGGGATTTTGTCGCCGAGCTCGCCGAAAGCGCATACAGCGACAGGATAATCGGAATACAGCTCTCGGACGGCAACACCGAGGAATGGTTTCACTTCGATCTCAACGCGGGAATATCACCGGCGGCGCATGATCCATTCATACGGTGGATGAAAGAAAACTATCCGGATGAAGCGGACAGAGCGCATCTGCCCGACGGGAAAATATATTCCGGCGAAAGCCTGCCCGCGCTGTCCGACACGAACAAGGCGCGTTTTCTCGAATTCGCCAACCGCACCGTAACAGACGCGATATCGCTGCTGGCAGGCGACGTAAAGAAAGCAAGTCAGAACAGGCTTCTTGCTGGATGCTTCTACGGATATCTATGGGAGGTAGGAGACCCGCGCTGGGGAACTGCCGGAATATCGTATCTGCTGGATGATGAGAATATAGATTTCTTCTGCTCGCCCTGCTCCTACGCCACCGGACGCGCTTTGGGATGCGACTGGCCCGAAATGCAGCCCACCGCTTCGATACGTCATCACGGAAAGCTGGTATTCACCGAATGTGACGTGCGCACCAATCTTACCCGTCCTCTTGCCGAATGCAGATACGGCTCGGACCCCTATAATATTTATCACGGACACGTCTGGGAAGGACCCGCCGACACAGCGGCCACAGTAAGTCTGATGCGCAAGGCCTTTGCCAAGCAGCTTGTCTGCGGCAATGCCCTGTGGTGGTTCGATATGTGGGGCGGATGGTATGCGGACGACACGCTTATGAAGGAGATCGCCGCGTACCGCGCAATATCGTCCGACCTCTCAAACACGGCTGACCGTATCAGCTTTGCCGATGTTGCGGTATTCCTTCAGGGAAGCTCCTATTACGGCGCAAATATCGCACATCCCGCAAACAATACGGTATTTTCCTGCCGCCGCGCTCTGGGAGAATGCGGAATCGTATACGACTGCTACGACATCTGCGATTTCGACGAGGTGTACGACAGCTACAAAGCCGCGATAATTCTGATATCTCTTCCCACCGATGAGCGGATGTATGCCGAAAACGTACTTAAAAGCCACAATATCCCCTACATCTGCTGTACCGATATATCGGCTGGAAAAACAGTACCAAACAGCCTTGACACCGGTACTCTGCGTTCCTTCGCAAAAAACAGCGGGGCGCACGTCTGGTGCGATTCCGGCGATATAGTTTATGCCGGACGCGATTATCTCTCCGTTCATGCCGCGTCAGAGGGCATAAAGCATATGCATCTTCCCTTCGCAGCGATGCTCCGTGACGAGATGGACGGAACTACCATTTCGCCGCGCGCGGAAAATGAGATCGAGCTTGAAATGACACTGTACGAAACCCGTATTTTCAGAATGATCCATTAAGCTCAAAAAAGCAGAACATAAGGCGCACCGCTTCACTGTAAAACGGTACGCCTTATTTGTGTTATAAGATTTTTCTAAACAATCAGATAACCGACATTACGAGAACGACAAGGATAATAACGGGAAGCACATACTGCATATAGGGGCGCATCCATGCGGGAACCTTTGCTCCGTTGCCGGCATTGACCTCTGCTTCGTAGTTCTTCCAGCCCCAGCCGAACTTCCATGTACAGAAGAGGGTGTATGTAAGCGATCCGATAGGAAGTGCAAGGTTGGATACGAGGAAGTCCTCAATGTCGCCGAAGTTTCTGCCGAGGAATATATTCTTTGACAGGAAGGAGTCGGTGCAGTTTGTAAGGATAAAGGGAAGCGTGAGAACCGCGAGCAGCACGATGTTTATGAGCGCAATCTGCCATCTCTTGAGCTTCGTCCACTCAAGCCAGAAGGACATGATATTTTCAAACACTGCAATGACAGTGGACATTGCGGCAAATACCATGAACAGGAAGAACAGTGTGCCTATGATTCTTCCGCCCGCCATATTGTTGAATATGGAGGAAAGAGTGGTGAAAAGGAAGCCCGCTCCGGCATTGTCAGCCGAGATAAGGGTTTCTGTGGGGTGGAATGTGAAGTATGCGGGGAAAAGAACGAGACCGGACATGAGAGCGACAAAGGTATCAAGTCCGATAACCGTGATGCTCTCGCCCAGGAGAGAACGATTTCTGTCGATGTAAGAGCCGAATATCGCTATCGAGCCGATACCGAGGGAAAGCGTGAAGAACGCCTGGCTCATTGCGCCGGAGATAACGGTTCCCCAGCCGTACTGATTTACGCCTTCGACAGAGGGAACAAAGTAGAATTTGAGTCCCTGTGCCGCGCCGTCCATAGTGAGCGCATACACGCCGAGACCGAGGATAAGGCAGAGAAGGAGAACCATCATTACCTTCGTTACCTTCTCAACGCCCTTCTGAAGACCGAGAGCGCATACGCCGAAACCGATAACAACTACGATAAGAGTTACCGCAATATTGAGACCGAGGTTGGTCACGATACCGCCGAACACGCCGCCGAGCGCCTCCGTAGCATCGTCAACGCCCATACCTGCGGTTTCTTTGATAATGGAGCCGTTGAGATACTTTACGAGATAAACGCAGAACCAGCCCGTAATGCAGGTATAGAACATCATGAGCAGGTAGTTGCCGGCAACGCCGAGGTACTTCATGAAGTGCCACTTCTGACCCTTCTTTTCGAGCACGTCAAAGGAGGTTGCGATGGAACGCTGGCTTCCGCGTCCCACGGCATATTCACAGGTCATGACCGGAATACCGAGAAGAACGAGGAAGATAAGATAGAATATGAGGAATATTGAGCCGCCGTATGCACCGCACCATATCGGGAAACGGTACACATTTCCGAGACCGATCGCACATCCCGCACTCAGCATGATAAATCCGAGACGCGATCCGAGCTTTTCTCTTTGATTCATGATAAAATTGTCCTTTCATGTTTGTTTGCCGCAATAATGCGGTCAAAAAATTACAATGTATTATAACATATCCGTTCACATATATCAATACTTTTTTGAAATATTCTTTTCCGACAAATGCCAAAAGTTATGGTGAACCAATATTAAAGCCGCCGGCTTATCGAAGCTGACGGCTGTGTTATCTGTTTTTCCCCGTGTTTTGATTATCTGATATCACAGAGCCTAAGATGCTTTACTTTGCAAGATTCTTCATTGTCTCAAACAGGTTCTTTACATCTATCGGTTTTGAAACATGCGCGTTCATTCCGCAGGAAATCGACTTGTCGATATC
>JAZQNC010000058.1:0-4311 GCA_045627165.1 Eubacteriales bacterium | reverse complement strand
GCGGCGGTTTGTTTTACGCGGTATTATTTCGCTCTCATTCCATGTTGAGGACCCAGTGTCCGATGTTAGTCCTTGCGGCGGAATAGGCGATGGACGCCTGTATCAGCACGCGCTGACGTTCTCCCTCGTTGAGTACAAGGTTGTTGGAATAGAAGGAGCATCCGCCGTTTCCTCTTGCCTTTGCAAGCCAGATTCCCTCGTCCCAGTGTATGCCGTCCTCGCTTGTGTACAGCACGAATTCCATAGGCAGAGAAGGATCAACGCACCCCGAACGTCCGTGAAGGATATAGCCGCCATTTACCCTTGTGATCTGCGGGTTTCTTATGCGCTTGGCGCAGAAGGATTTTCCGCTTTCGCTCCATGTTCTCGCGTAATCCGGGCTGATATAGTAATTGAGATTGAATTCATCGTCGGTGTTGTACAGCCATACCATGAGCTCGCCCCTGCCGCTCAGCTCCATGGCTCCGTAAGCGAGCTTCATCACGCTTCCCGGAATTCTTCCGGCCTCATGGAAGCTCTCGCCGCCGTCTGTGGATTCGTAAATGCGGTAGGACTGGCTTTCGCTGTATATCCAGAAAGCGTCGATGGCGGGATTGCAGCTTTCAAGCACGAGAATACGTCCGTCAACGTAAATCGCGTCGTATATCCTTCCGCGCTCTGAGCACATCTCGCCCAGCTCTTCCCAGGTCTCTCCTCCGTCTCTGCTTTTAAGCACGGTAGGAATGAGATATGGCTCCCAGCCGTTGGGGTTTATGCAGCGTGTGCAGAAAAGCACGATCTCGTTTTCGGCGGGAGATACCGCCTTTTCGCAGGAAACGGTATATTCGCCCTTTTCAAATGCGTCAACAGAGTACTGAAGCTTTTTGATCTCGTCCCAGCTTCTTGCTCCGTCGGTGCTTCTGCGATACTCTATCCAGCCGTAGCCGCTGTGACCGTTGTTGCGTTCCGGGTCGCAGTTTGACCAGAACGCCAGAACCTTTCCGGGCGCGTATTCGACAAGCGCGTGAGAAAGATGTCCCGAACGGTATACGCTCTCGTGGTCAACGAATCTGACGCCCTCGTTCGGTATATTATCGGGTGTAACGCTGAATCTTACCATGAACATTGCCTCCGTTATGTTAATGAATATATTTCGTTTATCGTGATCTGTCGATTTTTTGTTTTCTGCAATACATGAAACAGTCGCATATCGCGGTCGGGACAGTCCCCGCGGCATAGCACAGAAGGTCTTCCCACGCAAAGGACGTGCCCATCAGTATGCGTATGAGTCTGTTTTCGATCCCAAGAAGATCGACGAGAGGGGGGATCTGCGAAAGCTCCACCAGCACGGCGAATACGAATATACCGAGCGAAAGCAGATACTTTCCGTCGGGAAATATTATTCTGATGATCGCGTAGATAAGAATAACGACAAGCACATCACCGAAATACGGACGGATGAAGCCGTCATGCACATATATGCCTATATAAAGCTCCGCCGCAAAAAGCAGAACGGCCGGAATAATAAAATACAGTCTTTTTTTCACCGCGTATCCTCCGCTTGTCTTCCGTGTGTTTAAGGATAGCACATAATTTACCTTTTGTCAATATTGAAAAGCGCGTGACGGTTGATTGAATCGGCGCTTCGTGGTATAATGTGACAAAACCGTCATATCTCTGTCACTCCAATCAATGGCGTAATGATTTTTTTCGGAGTATAATATAAGCATAACAACGAAAGGAACCGAAAACCTATGTCTTTATTAACCGTTGACAATCTGAAAAAAACATATACGTCGCGCTTCGGCGGAAAGCAGGTCGATGCGCTCAAGGGAGTGTGCTTCTCGGTCGAAAAGGGAGAGTATGTGGCGATAATGGGAGAATCGGGTTCGGGAAAGACCACTCTGCTGAACATAATCGCCGCCCTCGACAAGCCTACCTCCGGCAGAGTCGTGCTTGACGGAAAGGAGCTTTCGAGCGTAAAGGAAAGCACTCTTGCCGCTTTCAGGCGCAGTAATCTCGGCTTTGTGTTTCAGGAATTCAATCTTCTCGACAACTTCTCTGTCAGAGACAATATCCTGCTGCCGCTGGTTCTCAGCGGATTTTCGACGGACGAAATGGAGTACCGTCTTCCTGTGATAGCGGATTCGCTCGGCATAAACGAAATACTGAACAAGTATCCGTACGAGGTCTCGGGCGGTCAGAAACAGCGCACGGCTGTGGCAAGGGCGCTTATCACAAATCCCAAGCTCATTCTGGCGGATGAACCTACCGGAGCTCTCGACAGCGCGTCCTCAAACGATCTTTTGCGAATGTTCGCACGGGTAAACCGCGAGGGACAGACCATTCTCATGGTCACCCATTCAACAGACGCCGCGTCTCACGCCGACAGGATAATGTTTATCCGTGACGGGGCGATATTCCATCAGCTTTATCGCGGGGAGTGTACAAACGATGAGCTTTACAAAAAGATCTCGGATACGCTGACCCTTCTCCGCACCGGAGGAAACGGGCAATGAAAATCGGATTCTACTCAAAAATCGCCTCCGACAACATAAAGAAGAATCCGAGGCTGTATATACCGCGTATTCTCGCCGAAAGCGGACTTCTGGGCTGCTTTTACATTATGGTCAATCTTGCCATGGACGACAGGCTGACCGGTACTCTCGGCGGGTCCTATCTTCCCATATGCATGATCTTCGGAGCGGTCGTTCTCGGTCTGCTGTCCTTTATTCTGATACTCTACGTCAACAGCTTTCTCATGAAGCAGCGCAGAAGCGAGTACGGACTGTACAACGTGCTGGGCATGGAAAAACGCCATATCAACAGGGTATTGTTCTCCGAATCGCTTTTTGCTTCGGTGATCTCCCTTGTTCTCGGAACGGTGCTGGGAATGTTATTTTACAAGTTCGCTTCCCTTCTTATATGCAGACTGTTCCATATCGGAGCTGTGGCGGGCTTTTACTATATAAGACCGCTGACGACGCTGTTTCCCATGGCGATATACGCCGTATTGGATATTATTGCCTTTGTCATAAACAGCGTCGGTGTACTGAAGTTAAATCCTGTCGAGCTTCTTGCCGGAAAGCACAGCGGAGAAAAGGAGCCGAAGGTAAAGGCGCTTCTGCTCATTCTCGGAGTACTGACTCTCGGCAGCGGGTATTTCATTGCTCTGACGGTCAAAAGTCCGGCTCTGACGGTCAAAAGTCCGCTTGAAGCCATTATCATGTTCTTTGTCGCGGTGATCCTCGTCATTATCGGAACGTACTGTCTGTTTGCCGCCGGCACCACCTTTGTGCTCAAGTGTCTGAAACGCAATAAGAAGTATTATTACAATAAAAAACACATGCCGGCGGTTTCGGGACTGCTTTACCGCATGAAGCAGAACGCCGTGGGACTTGCCTCCATAGCCATACTTTCCACAGGCGTGCTGGTAATGATATCCACCACGGTGAGCCTTTACTGCGATATGCAGGACACTCTTTACGAAAATTATCCGAGACAGCTTTATATTTCCGGCTGTCTGATCCCTCCCGGAGATGATATCGGAGACCGTATCGAACAGATACCCGCCGAAGACCTTTACGGGGCGGTCAGGGCGGCCTCGGACAGACTCGGCGTGGTGATATCGGATTACGATATACAGCATTACCTTTCGGTATCCTATGTCCTCCGTGACGGGAAGCTTATGACGAGAAACGAAGCAGCCGACAGCTGGACTTCTTCCGAGCTGACCGAAGTGATATATATCACCGCGGATATGTACAACGCGATGAAAAACAACAATACGATCGTTAATTCCGGCGTTTTTGCGGATGGGATTCCGGAGCTTGCCGACAGTGAAATCGCGCTCTGTCCCATATCCTTCGGCATTGGCAATAATTTTATGGAATACAGGTCGCTTTCGATCGGCGGCAGGGATTATACCGTAAAAGAGCGGATTTCACGATTTCCAGTAGAAAACAATATGGGAAGCATCGTCAATGTGCTCGGAATAGTCGTGGCGAATGACGGGGTGCTTGATGAGATATACCGCAGTCAGAAGGAAGGCTGCGGCGGCAGCGGCTCAGAATATACCGACCGTCTTGGCGTGAGCTACGAGTATGAAGAAGCGGTCAGCGCTGTCGGTCATGCTCTCGATGAGGAAATATTCACCGAAATAAGGGCGCGTTTTCAGAGCGGATATTCAATCAGTCTCGATACGAAATGGGACGCGCTGGAAAATGTTCTCGGAATGTACGGCACCTTCCTGTTCCTCGGCATACTGCTGGGCATGGTCTGCCTGTTCTCAACGATACTCATTATCTACTACAAGCAGATATCCGAGGGCTA
>JAZQNC010000057.1:0-3950 GCA_045627165.1 Eubacteriales bacterium | reverse complement strand
GTCCCGTGTGCTGATGCTGTCCCGCGGACTGCTGGGTGTGCATCTGCTGCGGCGTGTAGGTGCGAACCGGGATCAGCGCCGAACCGGGAACGCTGCTTCGCTCAAAGGTGAGATTGTGGTTGCTGTCGAGCGCAAGCACGCAGTTGAGCATATCCTTTGCCGTGGGGAAACGTGAGTCGGGGTTCTTTGACAGCGCGCAGAGGATTATCTGTTCAAGCCCTTCGGGGATATCGGGATTTATCGAACGGGGAGACGGCGGAGCCTCGCTTATCTGCTTGACCGCCACGGTTATGGCGTTGTCATCGTAGAATGGGAGACGTCCTGTCGCCATCTCGAACATGAGTATGCCGAGAGAATAAAGGTCGGTGCGGCAGTCAACCGCTTTGCTTCCCGCCTGTTCGGGGCTTATGTAATAGACGGTGCCTATCGCCTTGTTCTGCATGGTAAGGGTTTCGGAATCGGGCATTTTCGCTATTCCGAAATCCGTGACCTTGAGGTGCCCGTCGGGAAGCATCATTATGTTCTGAGGCTTTATGTCGCGGTGGATTATGTCCTTGGAATGTGCATGGTCAAGTGCGTTGAGTATCTGCGCCGAAAAGCTCAGCACTTCGCGGCAGTTCAGCGCGCCTCTGGTGTTCATGTACGCCTTGAGAGTGGTGCCTTCTATGTATTCCATTACGATGTATTTGGTCTTGGTACCTATTGATACATCGTATATCATCACTATGTTGCGGTGCGAAAGCATCGAGACCGCTCTCGACTCGCCGACGAATCGCTTTACCGAGCTTTCGTCCTCGGCAAGCTCTTCCTTGAGCATTTTTACAGCCACCCTGCGGCGGGATATTGTATCCCACGCGGCAAACACGACAGCCATACCGCCTACGCCGACTACCTTGTCGATACGGTATCTGCCGCCCAGCGTCACGTTGACATAACTGTTATAATCAGCCACATCGCACCTCCTCTCCGAAAAATCTCACAGAATAAATTTTTGTCATCACAGACACCTTGCTATCACGGCTGTGATATTGTCGCCGCCGCCGCCTTCATTCGCGCCCTTTACCAGAGCCGAGGTCTTTTCATCAGCGGTAAGAGCATCATCTGTGATGATCGAGACTATCTTATCCTTCGAGAGATAATTCGTAAGGCCGTCGGAGCAGAGAAGAAGCCACAGCTCATCGTCTCCGGTCACGTCGATGACGAAGGTATCGGCCTCCACTTCCCTGTTTGTACCGACAGCGCGGGTTATCATATTGCGGTTGGGGTTGTTTTCCGCTTCTTCCTCGGTGAGCTGACCTATATCCACAAGATACTGCACGAAGGAATGGTCGTGGGATATCTGGGTAAGTCCCTGCTTCGTCACGGTATAGAGACGGCTGTCGCCTATGTTTACTCCGTAGATACGGAGAGCGGGAGACTGTTCGGTTTCGGAAGCGTCTTCCGCATCGGAAGCATCTTCCGCTTCGGAAACATCCTCCGCTTCGGCGGTGACGTTTTCAGTGTCATCGGAAACGTCAGATTCGGACACGTCCGATGCGGATATATCCGATGCGGACACGTCCGATGCGGACACGTCCGCTGCTTCGTCATCCGACGCGGGCGTGCATATTATGGCGGAGACGAGAGTGGTGCCCATGCCCTCGAGCTTCGCATCGGTCTGCGCAAGCTCGTATACGCACCTGTTTGCCTCTGCCGTTCCGTCGCTGAGCAGCTTCCGGATATCCTCCGCCCCGGCGAAATTTCCGGTTACATATTCGTTAAAGGTCCTGACGGCGGTCGAGCTTGCAGTGCTGCCTCCGGCGGCGCCTCCCATTCCGTCGCAGACGGTGAGAAGGACCGCGCCCTTTGTTTCGGCTATATCAAACGAATCCTGATTATCCCTGCGGCGCTTGCCGATATCGGTCTTGCCGGAATAAATCATTTTTTTACCTCCTTATCTTCGGAAGTCGATGTATGGTAATGTTTATGTTCGTAAATCAAGGCGTGAGAACTCTCACACCATATTGTTGCGGAGCTGTCCGCAGGAAGCGTTTATGTCGCTTCCGAGAGTGCGGCGTATCGTGGCGTTTACATGGCGGGATTTGAGCCTTGCGCAGAAGTTCGCGGCATTATTGCTCTTTGCGAAGCCTCTGCCCTCCACGGCGTTGACCGGAATGAGGTTGACATGACAGGGGGCGTCGCCGAAATACTTTGTCAGCAGAGCCGCAAGAGCGTCGGCGTGCGCGGTGTCGTCGTTCTTTCCCGATATCAGAGTATATTCAAAGGATATCCTGCGTCCCGTGCGGTCGAAATATTCGCGGCAGGCGGTGAGAAGCTCCGCCAGACACCATTTTCTCGCAACCGGCATTATCTCGGCTCTCTCCTCGTCGTTGACTGCGTGGAGAGATATGGACAGCGTTATCTGCAGGTCCTCCTCGGCGAGCTTTTTGATTCCGGGGACTACTCCGCAGGTGGAGAGCGAAATATGGCGCTGACCTATGTTCATTCCCATGGGGTCGGAGACCAGACGGATGAATTTCATCACGTTGTCGTAATTGTCCATAGGCTCGCCTATGCCCATAAGCACCAGACCGGAAATCCTCTCGCCGGTGTCCTTTGCCGCCGCGGTGATCTGTCCCAGCATCTCGGAGACCTCGAGGGAACGCACCAGTCCTCCGGTATTTGAGGCGCAGAACCTGCATCCCATGCGGCATCCGCACTGGCTCGACACGCAGACCGACAGTCCGTGCTCATATTCCATGACTACCGATTCTATCAGCTGTCCGTCATGGAGACGGTAAAGGTACTTTATTGTCCCGTCGGAGGAGACCAGCTTTCTCTCTATCTTCGGCAGGCTGTATATGGAGTTTTCCTTCAGCTTTTCGCGCAGAGCCCTGGAGAGGTTGGTCATATCGTCTATCTCCGCGCCTCTGAGCAGCCATTCGCGGAGCTGCTTTGCCCGGTAGGCTGGCTCGCCCAGCTCAGTCATAAAGCTTTTCAGCCCTTCGCCGTCAAGCGAGAGCAGATCGTATTTTTTATCCGACATTATATATACTCCGACAATTAAGACAATTATACATTATGTAATGATACCACAAAAAGCGGTGGATTTCAACATTATTTTCTGAACATTTTGCCTTTGACGGGGCATTTTTTCACAAAACAAAAATGTGCGGGAGGATCTTCCCGCACATACAGGTATTGCCTTAATGAAAATCAGCCGTCAAGCTCCTCAAAGAAGGAGATTACCTTTTCGTACTGTCTGATTATGCCCTTTTCCTTTCTTGCCACATAGGAAGCCCAGTCTGTGCTGCGCTTCTGAACGAGCTCCTGTACCCAGAAGGACGCGCCCTTCCAGCAGTCGTAAACGTAGCCGAAATCGAATACGCGGTTTGCGAGCAGCATATCGAGGATGGCGATGGATTCTTCGTCACGGGTGCCCTTTACCTTGAGAGCCACGTCATAATAAGCGGGGATAACCTGCTTGTAGGATTCGGCGTTGAGAGCCTCGGTTATGATCGAGACAAATTCGGGCTGTGTCTCGCAGGTGGTTATGGCGAGAGCGTGGTGAGAGCCGTCCACCTGTGTGTGGTAATCCTTCTGATCCTCTGTCCACTTCGGGTAGGGGATGATGGAGTAATCGGGCTCGAAATCTCTGAATTCGTGGGAAGCGTTTTCAAAGGTACCGTTGCAGAATACGGCGTGATTGTCGTAGAACTGGTCCTTGCCGCTGCCGTGGTGGCTGTTGTCCTTGTAGGTGAAGCAGCCCTGCTCGTATTCAAACATCTCGACGATCTTTGTGATGATGTCGGGCATACGGGCGGTGTTCATGGCGAACTCAAGCTCGCCCTCCTGATTCTTTGCGATAATGGGGTTTTCAAACGCCCAGAGGTAGACGTTGACGTTGGAGGATGCGTCGGAGGTGAAGCCGTAGAGGTCGTTTTCGTCCTTCTTGCCGTTGGCGTTGAGGT
>JAZQNC010000056.1:0-7050 GCA_045627165.1 Eubacteriales bacterium | reverse complement strand
GGATGTATAGCACAGGCCCGGACGTGAAGCGCAGCCGCCCTGGGTGATGGACGAGCCGTAGAATACCACGGGCTTGTCGTAACGGTATGCTCTGGGCGCGGCAAGCTCCGCGTCGTCGGCGATTCCTATCTCAAGGCCGAGAAGACCGTTATAAAGCGGGAGATTCAGCTCTATCTGATGAAGTCTTCCGTCGCAGGGGATATTTATTATGCCGGAATACTCGGTCTGGGATCCGTTGTCGGGACGGCATATTCCGACGTATCTTCCGTCAAAATAGCAGTCTATGCTGGAGGTGCCGGAAAGAGGCATGTGATTGAACATCAGAGGTGTGCGGAGCTTTGCCTTTATCTCTATCTGATTTGAGTTTGTGGCGAAGCGCACGCGTCCTCCCGCGGAATCCTGAGCGAGGCCGGTTACGCCCTCGTTTACCTTGTCTATTATCTCATCGGGAAGACGGTGATAGTTGGGAAGAAGTCCTCTCAGCTCCATCGGCGCGTTGTGCGGATCGAAATATTTCATGATCTTTCTCCTTGTGTTTTCGGTCATATTCTTTTTCAGTATGTGGGCGAATCAAGCAGCCATTTCTCTCCCTGAAGGCGGAGAGTTATCTTCATTTCGCTCTGTTCTCCGTTGACGGTGCATTTTACGCTGACGCGGACGATGCCCTCTCCGGTTTCCTCGACATGAGCGGATGAGGTATCTATCTCTGTGCCGAAGGTGTAGGAAAGCGACGTGATGTCGCGGGCGATAACGCCCCTGTCATCGTTTCTGTATCGCGGCTCCACCTCGACTTTGTTTCCGTTTTCGTCCTCGTAGGTGTAGCCGTCGAATATCATCGGGTATACGTCTTCAAGGTAATCGGAAGAGAAAACCTTTTCGCAGTCGGCTTTGACCTGTTCCACCGTCTGATATCTGCTTTCCGCAGACACGGGATAATACTGCGCCGCCGTGACGGTTCTGACAGCTTCGGGATTTTCGTCCTCAAGGGGCAGAGCGTCTCCCCAGAGCACTGCGTTGAGCTCCTGTGACAGAGGTATGAGCTCGGCAAGTATTCCGACGGCCTCCGCGTCTGTCATTTTTGACGCTCCGCAGCCGCAGAACGCGAGCATCAGCACAGCTGTCAGAATGATCGCTGCTGCCGATCTGATAATATTTTTCAAAGCGTTATTCCTTTCGGGTCTCATTTTACTGCACGGAAAGCCATCGCAAGGGCGTTGACCGCGGTCAGACGGCGTACCTTTTCGCGGTTGCCTCTGAAATGACAGAGCTTCACTTCGGTATTTCCCTTATATGATACGGCTATATATACGGTGCCGACCGGCTTTTCGGGGCTTCCGCCGCCGGGACCGGCAATGCCCGTTACCGCGATCCCCACGTCAGCTCCTATGACACGGCATATCCCCTCCGCCATCTCTCTCGCCACAGGCTCGGAGACCGCGCCGAAGCTTTCGAGATTTTCGCCGCTTACTCCGAGAATACCGTGCTTTATCCGGTTGGCGTAGGAAACCACGCTTCCGTCGTAGACCTCGGAGGAGCCTGCCACGCCTGTTATCATGGAGGAGATAAGACCGCCGGTGCAGGATTCGGCTGCGGCGATTTTCAGCCCTTTTTCGGCGAGCAGGCGTACCAGCGCTTCCTCTATCTCGCAGTCAACGCCGTAGACGTATTCCCCGACGCGGGTCGCCATTATATCGTCGATGCCCTTGTCGCACAGGGCATAGGCTTCTTTTTCTTCCTTTGCCCTTGCGGTGATGCGCAATCTCACCAGTCCCTCCTTGCAGTAGGGAGCTATCGTGGGATTTACCGAGCTCCGCATCATGTCGCTGAGTATGGATTCCACCTCGGATTCGCCCATGCCGGTTATTTCCAGATTTCTGGAATAGAGCTGCTCGGTCGTATGAGCGCGCAGATAGGGCTCCGCCGAATCGTCCCACATGGGAACCATCTCGCGGGGAGGACCGGGAAGCATAATTATCGCCTTGTTTGCGCTTTCATCCTCGATGCAGCAGCCGGGAGCTGTGCCGTTGTCGTTGTTGAAAACCACCGACCCCTCGGGTATCATCGCCTGTTTGAGGTTGTTTTCGGTCATGGGGCGGTTGAAGGAGGCGAAATAGCCCTTGAGACGTGTCAGGGATTCCTCGTGACAGTACAGCTTCCTGCCCATGACGGCGGCGGCTGTCTCCTTGGTCAGATCATCATAGGTGGGACCCAGACCTCCGGTCATTATCACCAGATCACAGCGGGACAGCGAGAGCCTGAGCTGTTCGGAGAGCCTTCCGGGGTTGTCGCCGACCACGGTCTGATAGTACTGGTTTATTCCCAGCGCGGCAAGTCTTGACGAAATATAGGCGGCGTTAGTGTTTACTATGTCGCCGATAAGTATCTCGGTGCCGACGCACAGGATCTCTGCGCTTGCAAAATGAAGCATATATTTACATCTTCTTTCGGTTGTTCTGACGATATTATAACAGATACACGGGCTGTTGTCAATGCTCAGCGTACCATTGTCCATACCGTCATTTCACATTCGTCGCGGTTGGAGAATGCGTAATAGGGTATGAACAGGGCGTCGAAGGCTTCGAGCTTTTCCTCACCGAAGGAATAGAGCTTTCCGTCGTTTACTCTGCGGTATGCGCGGAATGTGAGTGTGGGAACTCCGAGCTGCGGGTGGATTCCCTGAACGGGAGCTATACTTCTGTCTATTCTTATATCGCGCAGGGGAGACGGATTATCCGCGCCCTCCATGCAGTATACCACGGGACCGCAGGAGACCGCCGCTCTGCCCTCGTTGCCCGACACGCGGCTGTCGCAGTAAATGAGCTTTACCGAAGGCCTGAAATCAAGCTCTATCTCTTCTTCGCCGGATACCTCGTAATAGATATATCCGTCGTCCGCGGCTATGCCCTTGTATTCATCCGACCAGTCGGGAACGCGCACCGCGAGAGTGAAGTCTCCGCCCTTTGCGTTTATTTTTACCTTGCCGTCTGCGGGATAAGCCGTCTGCTGAGATACGGTTATCTTTCTGCCGCCCAGCTCGAAGGATGAGCTGCTTTCGATATACTGGTTCACATATACGATTTCATTGTCGTCGTCAACGGTGTATATGAAGTTGCCTATGGAGGCTATGAAGCGCAGAATATTGGGAGGACAGCAGGAGCAGCCGAACACCTCGGAGCGGTGTGTCTGTGGATAATGAATCTCGCCTCTTACCGTCTTGAGTATCGGATTTACTTCAAGAGGATTTTCGTAGAAGAATGATCTTCCGTCGAGAGAAAGGGAAGAAAGGAAGCCGTTGTATATGCACTTCTCCGCTATTGCCGCGTATTTTGAATCAACGCCCAGCAGCTCCATGCGCCTTGCGAAGAGCGCAAGTCCGAGGGTCGCGCAGCTTTCTGTATAGGCTGTGATATTCGGCAGGTCGTAGTCGATTGTGAAGGCTTCGCCCACTCTTGTTGAGCCTATGCCGCCGGTGACATACATGCGCTTCTGTGTGATGTTTTCAAAGAGAGCTTCGCAGGCGGTCTTAAGCTCCTCATCCTCGTACAGACGGGCAATGTCCGCCATACCGGAATAGAGATATACGGCGCGGACCGCGTGTCCTACGGCTTCTCTCTGTTCACGGCAGGGAAGATGAGACTGATTGTAGTCGTTGCCTGCCCAGTTGTAGGTCTTCTCTTCCTTCTGCCCTCTTACGTCTATGAAATGCTTTGAAAGCTCAAGGTAGCGCTTCTCGCCCGTGGTCTCGTACATCTTTACAAGAGCGAGCTCAATCTCCTCGTGTCCGGGAGAGTCGAAGTCGGGAGTCCTGTCGATAACGAAGCACTTTTCGATATAATCGGCATAATCGCACATAAGACGGAGCAGCTTGTCCTTGCCGGTGGCTCTGTAATACTCACAGGCGGCCTCCATGAGATGACCTGCGCAGTAAAGCTCGTGGTCTGTGCGGCGCTTGAAACGCTGTTCGGGCTCTATTACCTGAAAGTAGATATTGAAATATCCGCAGGGGTCGCGGTGAGCTTCTATCTTGTCGGTGATATCGTCGATTATCTTTTCAAGCTCGGGCTCGCGCTTCTTTGCGATAAGGTTTGCCGCGCCCTCTATCCATTTAGCCACGTCCGAATCCCAGAAGATATGGGGCTTCATTTCGGCGGGCATTCCCTCTTTGTATTCGAAATCAAAGGCTTTGAAACGGTATGTATCGGAGAAGCGGTCATAAATGGCTTTTGCCGTCACATTGCGGATAAGCTCCTGCTTCTCCTTCCAGAATCCTCCGGTAATATCAACGTCGGTATAGGGTATTGTTCTCATAACTGTTTCCTCTCATTGGGTTATTGTTATTTATTTGGATTATTCGTTTTGATCGCCGAGAAGCTTTACTGCAAGTCTTGCGTCGGTGGAGGCAAGCTCCTTCTGCGTTTCGACAGAAGATGATATAATATTGATAATATCACATCTGTGGGTAAAAAGATGATCCACCGAAGATATTATTTTCCCGCTGTCCGCTTCCTTTACGTCGATATAGCTCTGAAAGTCCTTGTCAAAGGCGAAGCGTCCGGTAAAGGCCTTGATCTTAATGTCGTAAGCCAGACCGATAAAGGGCGTATTCACCGCGGCGGCGTACACCAGCGAATGAAGTCTCATGCCGATGACGAATTCCGCTTTTGACAGTATTCCTTCAAGCTCTCCCGCGTTAAGTCCGCGGAGTATCAGCGAATCCGTGGCTTCCGCGACTCTCGCGCATACTCTGTCGTCATATCCGGGCTGCATCACGGCGAATACCGCCGTAAGACTGTATTTCGTCTTTATCTCGCTGACCGCCTCGGAGATGAGCCTTTCAAAATCGGGCTGAGTATCGCTCCAGTCACGCAGAGCGATAACGAAAAACTTCTCCGCTCTGCCGTTTACATACACTTTTTCTCTGTTGAGGATATAATCTGTCCATCCCTCGTCCTCTGCTTTGAGCAGTATGGCGGGGTCGGCGGTGACGAGAATATTTCCTGTATCCGCTCCTATGGATTTTATCGTGTCCAGCGAGAGATTTTCGCGCAGCGTAACGCAGTCCATGGCTTCGACTGTTTCACGTGAAACCCTTTCAGCCCAGTCTCCGTTGAGCGGACCTATGCCGCCGGCATACATCATGGTGCGGCATCCGAGCCTTTTCGCAAATCCCGTAAGGGCGGTATAATAATACAGCGAACGCGAGGAGGTGCCGTTCTGAAACAGATTTCCGCTGCCGTTTATCAGCAGCTTTCCCTGTCTGAGCTCATTTGCTATTGCGGGAAGATTGAAACGTCCCACCGAGCGCACGTTGTAAAGCTTCGAGGTCTCCTTCGGACGCGCCGAAAGCACGGTTATCGAAACGTCGGGACGTTGGAATCTGAGACTGTCGATAATTGAGCGCAGCAGCGAATCGTCTCCCGCGTTGCCATAACCGTAATACCCGCTGATTATCACGTCGGAATGTTTTGCTCTTTCAAAGGGCTCAAGACTGCGGTAGGCGGATAAGGCGTCCTCCGCCATGCGCGATATGGGATAATACTTTTCGACTATGCCGCGGTTATATGATCCGAGCTCTTCTCTCTTTTCCTTCGTATATCCGATAAGCTCTCCGAGCATTTCGGACATATCGTGGACCGAGGGTGTGCCGCAGCCTCTCGCGGTGAAGTTTGAGGCAAGATTCGCCTCTAAATTTCCGGCTCCGAAAATGCCTGCGCAGCCCTGACCGTAATCCGGCGAGCCGCAGAGTATGACGGGCTTCTGTGCCGCCATAGCTTCCAGCGCCGCTCTCGACACTCCGACGAAGATATCCCCCGCCGAAAGCAGACGCGCAATGTCGGTGCGTGAGCCTGTCAGAGTTATCGCCTTGCGGCGCAGAACATTGTTGACGTTATCGGCTCTCTTTTTCAGCGCGTCAAAGGCTGTGCCGCCTCCGACAATGACCAGCTCAAGACCGCTGTATCTTTCGGACAGCTCGGAAAGAGCGTCGCAGAGGAGATTTGCCGTGAACGCTGATTCGCCGTCTATGCGGCTGACGTGGATTATGCGGCATCTGCACATGGGATCGAGCATAAGCTCTCTGCATACGTCGTCTCTGTCCGAAACGTGGGAGGAAAACTCCGCGCCGTTTATTCCGTTTATGGTAACGGCGATATTCGAGGAATATACTCCGTATTCCATAATCAGATAATTCTTTATGTCGCAGGAGACCGCGAGGGATTTTTCTCCCCAGTCCGCTATCTTTTTCCACAGCATATTCATGGCGTATACGCCGTGACAGGTGGTGACGAAACGGAACTTCAGCCGTTTTTTCAGCAGCCCGCATACAAAACCGGGTATCCTCGCGTGGGCGTGGACGATATCGTACCTGTTTTCCGATATGTCTTTATAGAGAATGTTATAAGCCTTCGCCACAAGCAGAGGATTTTTTGAATGTAGCGGCACCTTTATATGACGTATGCCCTGCTTTTCAAGCTTCTGTACGTATATGCCGCCGTTTGAAGCCACGGTAACGCTGTGTCCCATTCTTTTCAGTTCACAGGACAGCTCCGTGATGTGCGTCTCCGCGCCTCCGATGTCGAGTGACATCGTGACCATCAGTATATTCATGTATCGTTAAAAAGCAAAGATTACAAAATAAGCATAATCCCTCACAGAGATTATGCTCTTTTGTCAATGAATATTTATCAGTTTATGGTTTCGGCGGGCGTTGTTTCTTCCGCCGTGTCGGGCGCGGTCTCAACTGAGGGGGTCGTTACCGTGCGGACGATCCTTCCGTTTTCAAACGTGCCGGTATAGGTCCTGCCGTTGACCCAGACGTATGTGCCTTCGCCCGTGATGGCGTTGTGATCGAAGTGACCTGTGTAGGAATCACCCGAAGCAAAGGTATAAATACCCTCGCCTGTACGGTAATCGTTCTCAAAGTCGCCCTCGTATCTGTCCTTGTTGGCGTAGGTGATGACTCCGTGACCCTGCTTTACTCCGTTGACGAATTCGCCTTCGTATACAGAACCGTCTGCCCACGTATACACGCCGAAGTCGGATCGTAGCCAT
>JAZQNC010000055.1:0-5606 GCA_045627165.1 Eubacteriales bacterium | reverse complement strand
TGGTCGCGGTTGTTCTGCATCGTAGCCCAAAGCGGACGGAATGGGTGGAAAGGAAGGCATTTTATGCCCTCGGCGTCGAGACTTTTGTAGTATTTGGCGGGGAGAATTGACATACAGGCGAGATCGTCGTAGATAACACGCACGTCAACTCCCGCTTTAGCCTTGCGGGTGAGGATATCGTGAACGGTATCCCACATATATCCGGGACTGATTATGAAATATTCGAGAAAGATGAATTTTTCCGCCTTTTCAAGCTCGGCGCAGAGAAGCTCGAAAAAGCTTTCTCCGGACGGCAGATAGCGGCACGCGCAGTCGTCATACAGGGGAAATCCGCTGCTGCTCAAAAGATACTGAGCGCGGTAGCGTATATCGGGACTGCATTCGTATGCGGAATCCAGAACGTTCTCGTCCTGAACAAGAAGCTGCATTCTTTTTCCGCCGAAGCGCGAGAAGCGTTTTTCATTCCGCTCTGCCGAGGACTGTATGCGGAATATCACATACATTATCGACCCGAACAGCGGGAGGGCGAGGATAAAGATTATCCAGATGATCTTGTACGAGGGCTTTTCGGTGCGGTTCAGCACATAAAAGACCAGTATTACGCTAAGCACCGTGGTTATATCGCGCAGTACGTTGAATTCCTGCGCCGCGTTGAACAGAAAGAATCCGTACACCGCGATCTGTACCAGAAGAAGAAAAATTACAAGTGTCCTGCGGCTGAAAAGCAGCCGCAATATTTTACGTTTCATTGTCGGGAGATATGATTAAACAGTATTTGAACTGACATGAAGATTTATACGGGCGGTATCCCGAGCCTTATTCCTTTATGGAAATGTTGACTCCGTTGAGCTCCACTCCGGTATCGGCGCGCACGAGCACATAACTTATTCCGTCGATGACACGGGTCTCCACCAGATCGGAACGTCCTCCGGCTACTTTGATCACTACCTCAGGTGTGTGAAGCTCCAGCTTTTTCTCGTCGATAATGTTCTGCGGAGCGAGTGATTTGTTCGCGCCGAACTCCTCGTCGTATTTTTCGGAAAAGACCGCGAGCTTTTCGGCTTTTACGCCAGCGCCCTCCAGCATACCCTTTACGTCTCCCTTTGTCACGGCGAGAGGCTCACGGTTGTACCTGTCGGCCTTGTAGTCGGCTATAACGTCGCAGAGCTGTTCGTTGAGACTGTTGATCACGTCGAAGCTGCAATCCTCGGCGAGAGAATCGGAGAGGACAGAGCTGAACTTTTCTTTCTGTATATCCGCCGCGAGAGGCTTTTCGGTATTGAAAAGCGAAGCGATAAGCTCGTCACGCTCTGTCGCAACGTCGCGGGTGTAATAAAGCACCTGATATATATTCGCGCCGCCGTCCTCAAATTCGGGGAACATGAATCCGAATTCGGGCGAAGCTACGATCCAGTCGGTGTGAGTGGGATGAAAATCATTATCTGACGGACGGTAGGCGAGCTGAGGCTTTGTCATCTTTACGGGGCAGACTGAGCAGAGCACATAGCGGAACTGCGTGTCGCTTTCGCCGGTATCGTCGTCGTTTTTGTTTTTAAGAGCGATATCCCTTACCTCGTGCATGAGAAGAATAAGATATCCTCCCTCGATTACCGTGTTGTCTATGATCTTGCGGAAAATCTCGTTTACCGCATCGTCGTCGCCGAGTCCCGAATCGCGCAGACGGCAGAGGAGACGGTGCTCGTCGCTGTCAAGCACCTGATTTGTGGAAAATTCTATATCTATAAGGTTCTTGCCGGGAGTACCCGAAAGGGTTTTCTTGAAAACGGAAAGATATTTCTCGCTTTCATCCTCCTGCATAAGCACCATTTCGCGGGTGAATGTGGTTATTATTTCCTTACTGTCGCTGACATAGCATCCGCGGAGCTTTGTTATATTGTTTTTATCGGGTGTCAGGCGGCGCCTTATCGACGATATATCTCTGGAATTCATCGGTTATAATATTTCCTCTCCATACACGGAGTACGCATCCGTACCCGTGTGTAATATTCACTATCCCTGTGATTATACCATACATATTTTAATTTGTAAAGAAAAATTATACCGCATATATTGAATTAACGCCGGCGTCAGACTGATTTAGCATTTTGATACTTGACGAAACCGCGCAAAGGGGGTATAATATACACTGAGATGATATCGAATAATCCAAAACCAGATGACACCGAAAGGCATACGCATTATGGCAAAAAGGCTTACATTTTACGGGGGCACAACAGTTGAAGGCAGAAAGCTGACCAACCGTCACCGCACTGAGGCAGCTCCTTCGCCGGCTTCTGTCACCCTGAAGCTCAGAAAAAACAATATCCCCTGCGTCAATGTGGGCGACCATGTGTGTATAGGTCAGATGGTGGCCGACTCGTCCGATTACGATGTTGACTGTCCGGTGTTTTCGGGGATTTCCGGAACCGTCTCGGCGATCGCTCCCTGTACCGACAGCCTCGGTTTTAAGGTAAACAGCATAGTGATCGTAAACGACGGCTGCGGGACCGTGGCTGATTCGGTCGTTCCGTACGGCAAATCCATAATCGAATCCACTCCGGGTGAAATAATCGAGACAGTAAAAAAAGCCGGGATATACGGTCTTGACGGAGACAGCATCCCGACCCATGTAAAGCTGAGATATGCCGCGGGCAAGCTGAAAATGCTTATCATCAACGGCGCGGAAAGCGAGCCCTACCTGACAAACGAGTACCGTCTGATGCTCGAGCATCCCGAAAGGGTTATCAACGGCTGCAAGATACTGCTCCGCGCGCTTTCGGTGCGTCAGGCAGTTATCGCGGTTGAGGAAAACAAGCTTGCCGCCATAAACAAGCTCGAGGAAAATCTCGGCGACAGCCGACTGATAAAGCTTAAACTGCTTAAAACAAAATATCCCCAGTGCGACGAGCGGATGCTGGTATACGCGCTTACCGGAAAGGAATACGCCGCCGAAACAAATCTGATCAGAGAAGGCTATCTGGTGCTGAACGTCCAGACGGCGGCTCAGATATTCTATACATTTTACAGCGGTATGCCGCTGACCGAGCGCAGGATCACCGTGACCGGAGAATGTGTCGCCAACCCGAAAAACCTCCATGTGCCTCTCGGAGTCTGCGCCTCATATCTCGCGGAATGCTGCGGCGGATATAAAAAGGAACCCGGCTCCGTGATTTTCGGAGGACCGTTTTCGGGTCATGCCGCGGCAGTCCCCGATGCTCCCGTGGATATTTTCACAACGGCAGTAATAGCTCTTCCCGAAAAAGAACAGAAATTCCGGGATAATTCTCCGTCCTGCATACGCTGCGGAAGGTGCTACGAGGTGTGTCCCATGAGGCTCATGCCGCTATACATAGCGCAGAACGTGAACCGCGGGGATTATGAGAGCTGTGCGGGTCTTAACGTCTTGTCCTGCACATTGTGCGGCGCGTGCGAATACGTCTGTCCGGCATCTGTCCCGCTGGTCATGCTTCTGGAAAAGGCAAAGAAGAACACGCCCGAGACCGTAAATATCAGTGCGGATAATCAGAATAAATCGCTTCTTGACGTGATAATCGACAGATTCAGAAAAAAGAAACCCGATAATGATATGCCTGCCGACAGCGACGAGGAGGAGATTTTTGTCGAGGATGAGGACGAGAGCTTTGAAGCCTCAGCCGAAAACGATGACGGCGGAAATACTCAAATGCCAGGTAATCAGAACAGCGAGACCAGACTTGCCAACGCGCTGCTTGCCGAGGAGCTGAGACAAATGGAGCGTTTCCTCAATGCCGAGGATGACGATAATACCGATGATGATAAACAGGATGACGGCGAAGGAGACGAAGGACGATGACGGAAAATAAGGTTTTTTCGGAAGAAGAGAGAATCCCGAATGTCTATCCCGCTCCCTTCATAAAACAGGGCGACAGTATAAGCTCGATGATGCTTGACGTAATTATCGCGCTTCTTCCTGCCCTTATCTGGGGAATATATGTCTTCGGTTTCCGCGTGCTGACCCTGACGCTGATTTCGGTCGCAAGCTGCGTTCTCTGCGAGCTGTGGTGCGGTTTCATTCTTAAAAAGATGACAACGGTTACCGATCTGTCGGCCGTCGTAACCGGACTGATGATTGCCTTTATGACTCCGGTGAACGTCCCGCTCTGGCTTCCCGCCGTGGGAGGGACTTTCGCGATAATTATCGTCAAGCAACTCTTCGGAGGAATCGGACGTAATCTGCTCAATCCCGCGATATGCGGAAGGCTGCTGATGTCCGCGTGCTGCGGCGGAATGGAGCTTTCGCCTCTGCCCTATACAAAATGGTCCGCTTTCGCGGTCAGTATAGATACTTCGGCCATCCCCGAGGCCTTTGCGGAGCAGACGCAGGTGTCCGCTCTCAGCAGCGGACTTCTTCCCGCCGAATCGCTGACGAAGCTGATTTTCGGAAGCCGCGCGGGAAATATGGGCGAGATTTCCGCTTTTCTGCTTATACTCGGCGGGCTGTGGCTGATAAAGCGCAGGGTAATTACCTCAGAGCTGCCGCTTGCGTGTATAGTCGTTACGGCTCTGCTGACATATCTTTTCCCGAAGTACCCCATAACCACGAGCTTCATGTTCTGTTCCATATTCAGCGGCGCTCTTATATTCGGCGCGATATTTCTTGCCGGAGATACGGTGACCACGCCCGTGACCTACAAGGGAAAGCTCCTGTTCGGAGCGGGAGTCGGTGCGCTTACCGTGCTGTTCCGCTACAGGCTGGGTGAGGAAGGAATTTACTATGCGATACTGATCATGAACGTTGTTTCGGGATACCTTGACAGGCTTACCCGTCCCGATGTGTTCGGCTCGTCAAAATAACATATATGTGTGTATCCGGATCGGCTGCCGCAGATCGCGCTTTTTGTGTGGCTGAGGGCAGCCGGATTTTTGTGTATAACGCAAAATAATACTTGACATATTGTGATAAATCTGCTAAACTTATCAGCGTAAAAGTTATCGTCTGTTAAAAAACTATTTTATCGGAGGAACTGTTATGAAACGTCTGTCGAAGAAAATAACTGCGGTACTGCTTTCGCTGCTGCTGATCGTTCCGCTGAATCTGTTGTCTGCGCTGGAGCCTGATACGGAACAGCAGGCAGCGCAGGATATCGGAAACGCCATAGAGCCTGTTGAGCAGGAAGACCTGAACGGACACACCTATTACGTTTACGATTCAGACCTCGACTGGTATGCGGCAAAGGATTTCTGCGAAGAAAACGGAGGTCACCTTGCGACGGTGACATATCAGGAAGAATGGGACCTGATATGCGGTATGATAGAAGGTCATGGCGCCGAGTTCTGGCTTGGCGCGAATGACGACGCCGAAGAAGGAGTCTGGGAATGGGTAACCGGTGAAGACTTCGACTACTGCGTGTGGGGTTACGGAGAACCCAGCAACGAAAATAACATCGAGAATTACCTTGCCACAAACAATGCGAGCTGGAACGACAGGACCTGCGACGTCAATGAAGATGCGCCTGTTGACGGCTTTATCATGGAGGTCGAGCATACCAACGATCTGGCATGGTACAGCTGGAACGGACATCTGTACTGTATGGTCGAGGTATGCGGCGATGAGCCTATGGAATGGG
>JAZQNC010000054.1:0-7476 GCA_045627165.1 Eubacteriales bacterium | reverse complement strand
GACGTCATGGAAGAGCTTTACAAGTGCAACGTAATCCTCAAGGGTCCCACGACAACTCCCCGCGCCGGTGATCCCTGGCCGAATATCGAGAGCGCCAATGTTGCGATGAGAAAAAATCTCGACCTGTTCGCAAATGTGCGTCCCGTGAAGGTTCCGGAAAAGGGAATAGACTGGACGTTTTTCCGTGAGAATACAGAAGGCAGTTACGCTGTCGGAAGTCAGGGAGTCAATGTTACCGATGACCTCGCTCTTGATTTCTGCGTTACAACGACAGAGGGAACAAACCGTATCGCGCGCCTCGCTTTTGAATACGCCAAGGCCAACGGAAAGGATCACGTTTCCATCGTTACGAAAGCCAATGTTATAAAGACAACCGATGGTAAGTTCCTCAATATCTGCGAGAATATGGCAAAAGAATATCCCGAAATCAGAACCGATGAGTGGTTTATTGATATAATGACCGCAAAACTCGTTGATGAAAAGCGCCGCACCGACTTCAAGGTATTTATTCTTCCCAATCTTTACGGAGATATCATCACCGATGAAGCCGCAGAATTTCAGGGCGGCGTAGGTACCGCCGGTTCTGCCAATATCGGTAAAAAGTATGCCATGTTCGAGGCCATCCACGGTTCTGCTCCCAGAATGGTAAATGAAGGCCGCGGCAAGTATGCGGACCCGTGCTCGATGCTCAGAGCAACCGTAATGCTTCTCTCACACATCGGTTATCAGGAGAAAGCCGACAAGCTCGAACGAGCTCTCGATTTCTGTATGTTTGAAGACAAGGCCATGACCGTAACAGGCCGCGACACGGGATGCACCTGTGAAGAATTTGCGGAGTATGTAACCGCAAACCTCAAGTAATGTCCTCGGCAAGACAGAAGCTGATAACGCGTCTCCCCAGATACTACCGGTATTGCCGTGAACTTCTCGGCAGCGACGTCGGACGTATCAGCTCGGCAGAGCTCGCTTCCATGATGGACCTCTCCGCTCCGCTGGTACGTTCCGATCTGAGCAGCCTCGGTCACTGCGGTCAGCAGGGGTACGGGTACAGCACGCGTGATATATATGAAAGTGCCGGCGAGATCATCGGTCTCAACCGCGGCAAGAATTTCGTTGTCTGCGGGCTCGACGCTTTCGGAAGAGCCCTTGCTTCTCACCGGATCTTTTCAAATCGCGGAATACGGCTGATCGGACTCTTTGATTATGGCGACAATGTGGGGGTAGATGTTGCGGGGCTGAAAGTACAGCACATCATGTATCTCACTGAATTCTGCAAAAATAACGGAGCCGATATTGCGATAATCTGTGTTCCGGAGGAACAGGCAGAAGAAGTCTGCTCTCTTGCGCTTAACGGCGGTGTTAAGGGAATCTGCAATTTCAGCGGCGCTGAATTGCGCAGATCAAAATTGTATCCCGACGCGGTTATTCGGAATTTTAATCTCAGCGATATTCTTCTTTCGGTCTGTCTGTCGGTAAACGACAGCGAAATCATCGACAGCAAGGAATAATATGAATTACACTTTTAACTATGGAAACGGTGTCATAAATCTTCCCGGAAAAATAACAGAACACCTTGCTCTCTGCGACTCCGTAGATATAAAAACTCTTATAATACTGTCCTCTCAGCCTCAGATCGCTTCACACGACGATCCCGCCTCCGACATAGCGGCTTTACTTGATTGCCGCAGGGACAAGGTGTGCGCCGCTCTGTCCTACTGGGTAGAGTGCGGAGTTCTGTCGCTTTCCGAGAATTTATCGGCTTCAGATACCGAAAGCATGAATTCACAGCCGCAGAAAGCGGAAATACCCGAATCTAAAGCGGTCAATACAGTCAAGCTTCGTATGGACGGTATTCCCAATTACACCGGAGCTCAGCTTGAAGAGCTGACATCCAAAAACGGCGGAGCGTTAAAGCTTCTGCTTGATGAATGCGCCGCCATTACCGGTAAGGTGCTTAATTATACGGAGAGCAATAAAATCGCCGCCATGTCTGATTACCTCGGTCTGTCAGACGAACATATCCTTCTTTTGTTTACATATTGCAAGAATCAAGGAAAGACTTCGATTCCTTATATCGAAAAGATGGCGTACAATCTTTACGATGAAGGAGTTGACAATGCCGAAAGGCTCGATGAATATTTCCGTGCAAAGGAAGAACGTGAGCAGCTCGAAAACAGACTTCGCACAATGTTCGGAATTGGCAGCCGGTCCTTTTCATCGAAAGAAAAGAATTTTCTGCGTACATGGATCAACGAGTTTCATTACGATGAGAAGGTTCTCGAAAAAGCCTTTGAGATCACCGTGAACGGGACAAGAGATAACAGCTTTTCTTTTTCATATATGAATTCTGTACTGCAGAACTGGTTCAACGCGGGCGTCAGAAACGCCTCCGACGCTGCGGCTTTTATTGATTCAAGAAACGCAAACGATTCTTCGCAAAACGGCGGAAGCTTTAATACCGATGAGTTTTTCAATGCCGCCGTTGTCAAAAACCTCAGCTGAAGATCACACTTATTATTTATTTTTTGACTGTATACAGCAGAACGGAGCAGCCGATGTCATACAACCGCGATAATTATATCAGAATAAAAAATGAGTTTGACGGAAAATATCTCCGCAACAGGGCAGCTGCTGAAAAAAGGCTTGAGGAATGTCATAAAATGATTCCTGAGCTGGTTGAAGTTGACAATGCTCTTGCAAAGATCGGAATGGCAATATTTGAGGAGACCATGAAGGGAAAGGATGGGCTTGAACAGCGGCTTGAAGTAATACGCCGTGAAATGACTGAACTCAGGCGTACCCGCAGAGAACTGCTGGAATTCAACGGTCTTCCTGCCGATTATACTGATATCAAGCCCGAATGTACATTATGCGGAGACACCGGCGCTATAGGCACGAAAATGTGTGAGTGCATGAAAAAGGCTCTGATCGAAGCCGGATACGAAAGCTCCGGTATCGGAAATCTGATAAAAACTCAGAGCTTTGAGACGCTTGACCCGATATATTTTTCCGATGACCCCGAAGCGGCAGGACGCGCGAAAAAATGCCGCGAATATGCCGAAAGCTTCAGCACAGCCAAATACAGCAATCTGATGTTTGTCGGAAATACCGGTCTTGGTAAGACTCACCTCTCAACGGCTATCGCAAAAACGGTTATCGAAAGAGGTTACGACGTTGTATACGAAACCGCTCAGAATATCTTCTCTGATTTTGAGACGGCACATTTCAATCGTGCTGAAAACATCGACGTTTCCAGATACTTCGACTGTGAGCTTCTCATTATGGACGATCTTGGTTCTGAAATGTCAACATCATTCACCGTGTCGTGCTTTTACAACATAATCAATACGAGAATAAATCATAACCGATCGATGATAGTGAATACCAATCTTGATTCCGCTGAACTGCGCAGGCGTTATTCGGACCGCATTTTCAGCCGTCTTGCCGGAGAGTTCGCCATATACAGATTTACCGGCAAGGATATAAGATTGAAGAAATTACAGGGAGGCATCCGCTGATGAGTCTGGCAGATAATATTTTCATAGATAATGTGCGTGACATTCTTGATAACGGCGTATGGGATACAGACCTCCAGGTTCGCCCTCGCTGGGATGACGGGACTCCTGCTCACACAGTTAAGAAATTCTGTCTGGTCAACCGTTATGATCTCAGCAAAGAATTTCCGATAATAACGCTGCGCAGAACATTTTATAAAACAGCACTTGACGAGCTTCTCTGGATCTGGCAGAAAAAATCAAATAACATTGCCGATCTCGGTTCTCATATCTGGGACGAATGGGCTGATGAAAACGGCTCAATAGGTAAAGCCTATGGCTATCAGCTCAGCGTAAAGCACAGATATCCCGAAGGTGAATTCGATCAGGTTGACAGGCTTATATATGACCTTAAACATAACCCTGCCAGCCGAAGAATGATTACAAACATATACAACCACGCAGACCTCAGCGAGATGAAGCTGTATCCCTGCGCTTACAGCATGACATTCAATGTATCCGGAAAGAAGCTTAATGCGATTCTGAATCAGCGTTCTCAGGATATGCTTACCGCTAATAACTGGAATGTCTGTCAGTATGCTCTGCTCCTGCACATGATGGCGCAGGTCAGCGGCTTTGAAGCCGGGGAGCTTGTACATGTTATCGCCGACGCGCATATATATGACAGACATGTCCCTATTATCAAAAAGCTGATCGAACAGCCTTCCTTTGACGCTCCCGTTCTGGTTTCGGACGGATGTACTGATTTCTATTCATTTACACGCGACAGCTTCAAGCTGAAAGGGTATAAATACAGAGAATTCGATATACCGATACCGGTTGCCATATAACAAGGAGGAACAGCCATGTTTGCAATCGTCGCTGCCGCCGACAACTGGGCAATAGGAGCAGATAACAGTCTGCTTTTATCGCTCCCGCCGGATATGAAACGTTTCCGCTCCATTACAACCGGACGTGCCGTAATAATGGGACGCAACACGCTGTTGTCTCTGCCCCATTCAAAGCCTCTTCCCAAACGTCAGAATTATATTCTCTCGCGTAATCCGGATTTTTCCGTTGACAACGCCGTCATGCTCCGTTCTGTACAGGAAGCGGAAGAGCTTATTAACGAATACAACGCGAAAGACCCTGACGGTATTGTCTGTATCGGAGGTCAGTCGGTATACCGTACTCTGCTTCCATTTACAGATTATGTCCTCCTGACAAGAATTTATCGTACTTTTGACAATGCCGACAGTTTCTTTCCCGATCTTGACGCTCTCGGCTGGTCCTGTGAACCGCTCGGAGACGAGGAAGAATACGAAGATATTCGCTACAGATATTATATTTACAGGAAGCCCTGATATTTTAGGGAGAATTGATTCCGATGGAAATTATTGCTCTGTCAGATAAATACTGTTCACTTGACGGCGAATGCTGTATGGCTCTCGGATGCTTTGACGGCGTTCATATTGGACACCGTGCCGTGATATCCGGATGTGTGAGCTTTGCTGTCGGACACGGTATTCCGTCTGTCGTATGGAGTCTGCGCTCTGTTCCCGGTCACGGAGGTATTATTACAGATGACGCCGAAAAAGCATCTCTGTTCACCGAGATCGGAGCAGATTTTGCGGTTTTCTGCGATTATGACGAGATTCACAGGTTGTCCTGCGATGAATTTATCGACAATGTAATATCAGACAGATTTCACTGTCAGATGGTTTACTGCGGATATGACTTCACCTTCGGTTTTGAAAAGAGCGGAAATTCTTCATCACTTAAATCGCTGCTCGACGCCAGAGGAATAGGCTGCCAAGTCTGCGAAAAGGTATTATACGGTGACAATGCGGTCAGCTCAACTCTGATACGAGGGTATCTCGAGAATGCGGATTTTGAAAAATCCGAAAAGCTCCTTGGTCACAGTTATTTCAGACTCGGAAAGGTTATCCGCGGCAGAAGGATCGGTCATAAAATGGAATGTCCCACGATCAATCTCGGCTATGGTGACGAGCGTGTACGTCTTCCGAGAGGGGTGTATAAGACAACGCTTGTTATCGACCGTAACAGCTATCCCGCAATATCGAATCTCGGACGGCAGCCGACGGTTACCGACAGCGGTACTCTCACTCTCGAAACTCATGCGCTCGAAAATATCGGAGAACTGTATGACCAGAGTGTTAAAGTGATATTTGAACGTTTCATCAGATATGAGCGCAAATTTGATTCCATCGATGATCTCAGGCACCAGATCGAGAAAGATATCAGAGACGCATACGGAATGTAATACGCGGTGATTTCTATGAAAATCGAAATATATGATACAACGCTGAGGGACGGCGAACAGACTGCCGGCGTATTGTTTACCGTTAACGATAAGCTTGCCATAATAGACGCTCTTGACGGCATCGGATGTGACTGTATTGAAGCGGGATGCTTCATGCCTCAGTCCGTAGATACGCAGCCGGGCGCTGTTTTTGATCGAATAAGGAATATGGAAACGACGGCTGATATTTCCGCGTTCTGCTCTACCCGCCGTCCCTATTCATCGGTTGAGGATGACGATTCTCTTCTCCGCCTCGGATATTCCGATATCAAAGCCGCCACCGTGTTCGGCAAAAGCTGGCTGTATCAAGTGGACGCCGTACTGCGCACAACTCCGCAGGAAAACATTTCGATGATACGCGACACTGTTGATTTTCTGCGCCGTAAAGGTAAAAGGGTAATATTCGACGCTGAACACTTCTTTGACGGATACTCGGATAATCCCGCTTACGCTCTTTCCGTAGTTGAAGCCGCATATGATGCCGGCGCAGATACAGTCGTTCTCTGTGATACGAACGGGGGCAATCTTCCCGCGGTAGTAGGTATGGTCGTATCCGCTGTACACAAGCGTTTTCCAGACCTCAAGCTCGGTATACACTGTCACAATGACCTCGGTCTTGCAGTGGCGGCTTCGATTGAAGCCGTGATATCGGGTGCGGTACATGTACAGGGAAGTGTGTGCGGAATCGGTGAACGGTGCGGAAATGCCGATCTGTGTACGCTGATTCCGATATTACAGCTTAAGCTTGGCTTCGAATGCGTTTCTCCCGAAAAGCTGGCAAACCTTACACCGAACGCCCGTCTTATATGCGAGCTTGCCAATCTGCCCTTTGACGAGCAGAAGCCTTTTATCGGAGGTCACGCCTTCGCTCACAAGGCAGGCACTCACATTGACGGCATAACGAAATCCCCGAAAACATTTGAACATATATCCCCTTCCCTGGTGGGAAACGAAAGATATACTCTTGTAAGCGGCCTTTCCGGACGTGCAGCCATCCGTGAAAAGATCGAACAGCTTCTTCCCGGCATTGACAAAAATTCACCCAAAGTGGAAAAAGTGCTCGATGTGGTTCATCGCAATGCCGTAGAAGGTTATCTGTATGACAATGCGGAAGCTTCTCTTATGCTGAAAATGAGTGAAGCTCTCGGTATGCGCTGCAGTTTTTTCAATCTCATACACTATCAGATAATTATCAACGAGTCGGCTCAGGACGGTACGAATCAGTGTACCGCGATGATAAAGGTTGAAGTTGACGGAGAGACTGAGGTCACCGCCGCAGAGGGCGAAGGTCCCGTCAACGCCTTTGACCTTGCGCTCCGCAAGGCTCTTACCCGTTTCTATCCCGCAATAGAAAAAATGAGACTTACCGACTATCGCGTGCGTGTCCTCGGTTCATCAGCCGCGACTGCTTCAAAGGTTCGTGTTTTTATTGAAACCACAGACGGAGCAAAGGTATGGCGCACGATAGGTGTTTCAACCGATATTGTGGAAGCCAGCCGACAGGCTCTCAGTGATTCCATTGACTATATGCTTTCCGGTTACACTCCGCAGGAAGGAATACTTCCGCTCAAAGTAGAATGAACGGGTTATATAAGCAAATAAACATACTGTAAGGAATAGTATTTTGAAAATATGTATACTTGCGGGAGGACTCAGCCC
>JAZQNC010000053.1:0-6579 GCA_045627165.1 Eubacteriales bacterium | reverse complement strand
GGATCTGGCAGATTCGAACAATTATCCGATGTATCTTCACTGCACTTACGGGGCTGACCGGACCGGCACGATCTGCTTCCTTCTGGAAGGTGTGCTGAACTATCCCGAAGAAGTGATGCAGATGGATTATCAACTGACGGGATTCAGCATTGCATCTTTCGCTTCATCAGAAAATTACAATTCTATCTATGGAGGTATGGAAGGCTATGCCGGTGATACGATCCAAGAGAAGATCGTTCACTATCTCGTCGAAACTGTGGGCGTAACCGAAGAGCAGATACAGTCTATCCGTCAAATATTCCTTGAAGATTGACCACAAAATCAACCCGGCAGCGTTCACACGCCGCCGGGCTATTTCTTATGTTTCCGATATCTCTCTTCCGTGTCCAGAACCGCCCTGCAGAACCGTTCCAGGTCCTTCCGCATCCATGTCGTCTGCGAGGGGTCGCCCTCGCGGATCCGCATGGTTCGGCGGATCTCCTTGGGGATCACGACCCGCCCCAGATCATCGATCCGTCTGACAATTCCGGTAGCTTTCATGGTTGGAACATCCTTTCTCGTTTCCGGATCCGCCCCGCGCGGCGGGAAACGGATCCGTCACGACTATTATTTGAAAGGACGGGGAGAAATATACTTGACGGAAAATAGTAATATCCGTACTTATTGCCGCGGTGGTGATTTTTGCCGTGCCTGACGGTAAGGTCGCTCCGGACGACGCCGAACACCTTACAGCCGCCCTTCCTGAGCTGTCCGACGACATCCTGCGCCTGCCGGCACCTGACGTCCTTGAGGGACTGTTAAAAATGGCAATATGCACAAGTAAAAAAACGAAATCCGGAAGCTCGGAATATGCAGAAAACGATGATATCATGGGGGCGCAATGGATAATAATGCAAGATCTGCACGCGCGTCATGCATTGAACAATGCCGTGACAAATCATACGATAAAAAATCCCTGATAATTTTCGGTCAAATTTCGTCGAGAATGTCGATTATTTTTCTTGACTTATGGAATTCTTCGTGTTATACTACTAAACAGGTATTTCTGCCTTATTGTGAAGAAATCGCACGAATAATATCCTTGAGAACGGAGACCTACCATGAAAAAGGGTAAAGACGGGTTTTATAACAGAGTTGTAAAACGAACATTTGACTTTTTGATCGCCTTATTTTCACTGATCGTATTGTCTCCGCTCCTTTTTGTCCTTACGATCGTCGGCGCGATCGCCATGAAGGGAAACCCGTTCTTCTGCCAGAAAAGGCCGGGAATGATCGTCAAGAGGACGGGGAAGGAACGCATTATCAACGTCATCAAATTCCGTACGATGACGAACGCCAAAGCCCCGGACGGCACGCTCCTCAGCGATAGTGAGCGTCTCACGAAATACGGGCGTTTTCTCCGCAGCACCTCGATGGATGAGCTGCCGCAGCTGGTGAATATCCTGATCGGTGATCTTGCGTTGATCGGGCCGAGACCGCTGCTGGTTTCTTATCTTCCGTACTATACGGAAGAGGAACGTCACCGGCACGACGTCCGCCCCGGCCTGACAGGCTGGGCACAAGTCCACGGGAGAAACGCGGTTGAGTGGTCAAAACGCTTGGCTTTGGACGTTGATTATGTAAATCAGATGTCTTTGGCGCTTGATATCAGGATCCTTTTCCTGACAGTCAAGGCGGTCGTGTCGAAAAGTGACGTTGCCGAAGATACGCAAGCCACAGAGGGAAACCTTGCAGAAATCAGAAAAGCACAACCGGAGATGAATGTGAAATGAACATACTGATCCTCAGCGCCGGAACGCGCAATAAAATCATACAGTATTTCAAAAAAGCTGTTGGGAATGACGGCACGATCATAGCCACGGATATGTCGGATATTGCACCTGCCGTTTATGATGCGGACAAGTTCTATACGGTCCCAAGCATAAACGACGATGGTTATATTGAAGTTATCCTCGACATCTGCAAAAAGGAAAAGATCGACGCGGTGCTGTCGCTGATCGATCCCGAGCTTTCTCTTCTTGCTGCCCACAAAGACAGATTTGCGGAAATGGGTGTGACCGTCGTCGGTTCGTCTTATAAATTGTGTGAGCGGGCCCTTGACAAGATGCAGATGTATCGTTGGCTTGCTGATCACGATTATCACTGCGCAAAAAGTTATGACGATAAAGACGCTTTTTATCGTGATCTCGATGCCGGCCTGATCTCGTTCCCCGTATTTGTCAAGCCGATCCGCGGCAGCGCTTCTATTGCCATCAATAAGGTTGAAGATAAGGAAACACTCGAATATCTTTGGAAGCGCACGGGCGATCTGATGATACAGGAGTACCTCAAAGGCCGGGAGATCGGTGCGGACGTTTATATCGATATGATCTCGCATGAAGTCGTGTCGATCTTTACGAAAAGGAAACTGCGGATGCGCGCCGGAGAGACCGACAAATCGGTCAGCTTTAAGGATGATGAGCTGTTTGACCTGATCACACGCTTCTGCAAAGAAAGCGGATGGCTGGGGCAGATAGACGTCGACCTCTTTGAGATCAACGGGGAGTATTATATCAGCGAAGTCAATCCGCGCTTCGGCGGAGGATATCCGCATGCCTACGAGTGCGGCGTGGATCACATGAAAATGATCATAAACAATATCAAAGGCATCGTTAATAAAAACGGTATCGGCTCATATGACGATGGGATCTGTATGATGAAATACAGTGAGATCATGGTGAAGAGAATCAATGGATAAATATCAAGTGGTCTTGCGGGACGGCGGGATCGAGTACCTCTTGTTCAAGCCGAAGATATTCAAACTGTACGCAAGCTGCTATTCCAAAGAGGATAGGCCCCCGTACTTCTCAAGGATCATCCACCGGATCAGAATGACAAGAGAATTATTGTTTGCCAAGTATGAGGTCGTTTATCTCAGAACAGACGGAAAGATCGTCGGTCATCTGGTCGTCAGCCGGGGCGGTACCCGCATTGCAGTAAGTAAGCCGGACGATATTGTGATAGGTCCGATTTGGATAATACCGTCAAAACGGAACGGCGGAATAGCGACGGAAGCGATCTGTCAGATCCTGCACAACATGGGGTATTTGTATCAATATGCTTATGAATACATAAGTGACGTGAATTCGGCATCGATCCGGACGGTGGAGAAAAACGGATTCCGATTGGTATGCAGATGCAAGGAATACGGCCTCATGAAAACCCTGCGGGAGAACGAAAACGGGGAACTGCTTTTGTACAGGTATAGTCAGGATACCGGGGAAATAAATCAATGAATATTTTGTTTCTTTCACTTGGTCGAGTTCAGAATATCGAGGACAAAGGTATATACACGGATTTGCTGCGGTGCTTTCGGGACGACGGACACAGCGTGTATATCGTTGGGGCGACCGAACGAAGGAACGGTAATAAAACGACGCTGACGGATTCCGGTTCCGTGCATACCTTGTGCGTGAGGATCGGGAACATCACAAAGTGCAATTTGCTTGAAAAAGGTGTTTCCACATTGCTTCTCGGGAACGCTTTTTCAAAAGCGGTAAATAAATATTTCGGGAAAGTCAGGTTTGACTTGATCATATATTCGACACCGCCGATCACGCTGTGTTCGGTGATCCGGAAACTGAAAAAGCGGTTCAACGCCAAAACGTATTTATTACTCAAAGATATTTTCCCTCAAAACGCCGTCGATCTCGGTATGATGCGGACAACGGGTATTAAAGGAATCGTCTATCGGTACTTCCGGAAGCAGGAGAAGAAGCTGTACGCCGTTTCCGATCGGATCGGCTGTATGAGTCAGGCGAACGTGGACTATATTCTCAAGCATGATCCGGAAATCGATCCCTCGATCGTCGGGATCTGCCCAAACTCAATTGAAGTGCGCGATATGCGCTTGACCGATTCCGAAAAGCTCGCCATGCGGGACAAGTACGGCATCCCGGCAGATAAAAAAGTGCTGGTTTACGGCGGGAATCTCGGCAAGCCGCAAGGCATACCGTTTTTGATCGATTGTCTTCGCGCCGAGAAGGATAACGAAAAGGCGTTCTTCCTGATCGCCGGCGACGGTACCGAATACGGGAAGCTCGAAGCGTTTATCAATGAAGAGAAGCCCGCTAACGTGAAGCTGATGAAGCGGCTGCCCAAGGAAGACTATGAAAAGTTGGTCGCCTCCTGTGATATTGGGTTGATCTTCCTTGACCATCGGTTCACGATCCCGAATTTCCCGTCCAGATTGCTGTCATATATGCAGGCCGGTCTTCCGGTTCTTGCTTGTACCGATCCGAATACCGATATCGGGAAAGTGATCACGGAGGGCGGGTTCGGATGGTGGTGCGAGAGCGATGATGCAAAAAATTTCACGAAGACGTTAAAAAATGCTGTACCGACGAATGATAAGGCAAACAACGCATTTAACTATTTGAAGATGTTCTTTGACGTCGGAAGCCAAAGTCGACAGATCCTGCATTTTGCGTCAACAAAGGATGATGAATCATGAGTTATAGATTTATCTATAGACAAAACAAAAAACTGCCGAAGCTATCATGGCTTGCAACCATTGATAAACGTACAAATGATGTGATCGTAGATTGCGGTCAGTCTGTGGAATGCCTCGATACGTTCTTTGTCGCCGGTGCATGGGATGGTGCCTTTTTGAGCGCAGGGTTTGATGCGTCTGAGGTGTTTTATGGTTCCGGGTGCAAAATCGAGCAAGACGGCCTTGTTTTTTGCACTCCGTCACATTCACTCATGCGCCTGGTGTTTTTTGAAAACGATGACAACATCGTGCTTTCCAATTCTACCCCCTTCTTGTTGTCTCAGACCGGTTTGACGTTGTCAAAGAGTATCAATCAATATGAACGGATTTTTTGCTCGGTTTTGGATGGACCGGAGAAAATGATAAAGGATATTCCGTTGGCAGACGGGAGACATTTTTCTCAGGCTATCGTCAGCTTGATCAGAATATCGGCAAAGAAGGAAATAAGTATCGTACCGCGAGCAAAGCAAGCTCCGTTTACGGATTTTACCGATTATAAAATGCGTTTATCCGATACGATGCAGAGACTCCGGCGTAATGCAGCCGATAAAGAAAGAGGCAATAGTAGTTTCGGAGTTGTATCCACCATTTCAAGCGGTTATGATTCATCGGCTTGCTCGGCAATTGCCAAAGAAATCGGATGCGATACGGTTGTATCTCTTAAAGGCGGGCGATACGATAAAGATAACGGTTTCAAAATTGCAAAGCAACTCGGCTATTCAACGATCATCGGAAGAGATATGGACAGTTATCGTCAGAAAACAGGGCTCGTTGACGCGGAGGTTCTTGCGGACGGCGAACTTGGTACTGCGCTGCAATTTACAGTTTTTGACGATATATTTGAGAACAATCTGGTCTTTTTCGGTCTGAGAGGAAGTTATTGGAGTATAACGGCATCGATGACGTCGGAATATGAAATGATCGGGTATTTCAATTGTGAGGCAGATACGAGTTTTACCGAACATTCGTTACAGCACGGATACCTGATCGTGCCGCTGCCAACATTCGGCGCATCAGCATGCGAATCGATTTTTGCAATCACAAATTCGGACGAGATGAAGCCGTGGTCGATCGGCGGTGCATATGATAAACCCATTCCGCGAAGGATACTTGAATCCAAGGGGGTTGAACGTGAATCGTTCGGAATGGTGAAGTATGGCGGAGGGGGATCGTTTAGCAGAGATAATAAAAGCAGATTAAAGAGCAGAATGTCAGTTGAAGGGTACCAATCATTCTCACAATTTCTGAAAGACAAAAAAGGACTGAGATGGAGTCTGAAACGTATAGGGCAATTGATCAAATACGTTTTGCTCAACTTGCCGGTATATTGTAATTATATTTTTTCAAAGCTCCATATCAAACTCTATTTCAAGCAGAAACCGATACGGTATGCGAACCCGGGGATCGCGGCCGAGTTGATCTTCTGGGGGACTGATGTTATGTGTACACGGTATAAAAATGTAATGAATCAATAAATGAAATGTATTTTTCGTCTTGCGACGTAAAAATAAAAATATCAAAAAGGAGAAAAAATCATGAAAGCAAAGACCCTTACGCGCTTGTTGGCAGTTGTCCTTTGCGTAATGATGATTGTAAGTGTAGTGCCTCTTACGGCATTTGCGGCAATCGAAAATTACAACAAGGATTATCAGTCAGCCACCCACACTGTGTTCAAGCACACGGAGCAAACTCTTGCCCCCGGTGTAACGCAGTACACGAACTACGCGTACACTACCGCAGACGGAAAGCAGATGGTCTATTATGTGACGACTGCTGATTTGACTCGTGACGACGTCGTAGCTCAGGTTGCATACAAGGATATGCAGAATGACGTATACGGCATGGACAAGCTTTCCAACATGGTTGCTTGCGCAAACGCCAAGTATACCGACAAGAACGATCCTCTCTATATCAGCGACTACTACACCGTCGTTTCTGCCTGCAACGGCGACGGTTACAACATGACGACCGGAGAACCCAGCGGTGTGTTCATCATGGGCGGCAACGTCAAGAAGGATTGGAGCATTGGCTCGAATGGCCAGTTCCTT
>JAZQNC010000052.1:0-13648 GCA_045627165.1 Eubacteriales bacterium | reverse complement strand
ATCTCGTACACCAGATGGTGCATTCCTCTCTGAGAGGTGGAGCCTATATACATTCCCGGACGCTTGCGCACCGCTTCGAGACCCTCAAGCACCTGTATCTGGCTCTCGTCGTAGGTCTCGGCGGCTTCTCTCGCTTCCTTTGCGAGGTCCTTTCCGATCGTTTCGCTGTCTTCGTTTACTTCTGTTTCTATGATTTCTGCCATTTTTATATTCTGCCTGTTCTGAATTTTATCTGTTTTGATTTATGTCCCGCACTTTTATGCCGTCAGAACGTTCCTGCTCTGCCTCTCAGCGACGAGCTTGAAAGCTGACACATATAAACAGTGCCGTCGCGCATCACCACGAAGGACTTGGGAATGTCGTCGGTGACGCTTATCAGTCTGCCCTGCTTCTGCGCGAAAGAAAGAAATCTCTTTGCCGAGATACCCGATGTGGCGCTGTCCGCGTCGAATATTCCGACGATATCGCTCTCGCGCACGTTTTTATTGTTTCCTATATGCAGATACATCGTTCTATTTTCTCGTGTAGCTTCCGGCCTTTACCTCGAACCGCGCCGTCTCCGGTGAGCATATCCCTTCCTCGCAGCTCGTCATTATGACCTGTTTTCCTTTAAGACCGCCCAGCAGATATGAACGCCTTTCACTGTCAAGCTCGCTGAGCACGTCGTCGAACAGGAACACCGGACATTCTCCGCTTTCCTTTTCGGATATCTCGCCCTCGCCCAGCTTCATCGCCAGAGCTATGCTTCTCTGCTGTCCCTGAGAGGCGTAGAGTCTCGCCTCGCTGCCGTTGAGCCTGACGGTGATATCATCCCTGTGAGGCCCGTAAAGGGTCACACCGGCCTTTATTTCCCGTTCTGTGCCGTTTTCAAGCAGCTTTCTGTATTCCTCCGCGGTTTTCGGCTCGGTATAGCGCAGCTCCGGCACCTCTCTGCCGCCCGTCATATCGGAGAACACCGCTTTCACGCAGCAATTGAGCCGTTCCACATATCCGAATCTTGCCGCCGCCACCTCTTCCGCCGCCGCGGATAGCTGTTCGTTCCACACTCCCACGGTGGAATTGAAGCCCGCCGGATCGTCGTACCAGCTCTTTATCAGCGAATTTCTTTCCCGCAGGATACGGCTGTAACGCTGCAATGCTCTGACGTAATCGGGATATAGCTGAGTAAGCGCGCTGTCGGTGAACTGTCTGCGCTCTCCCGGTCCCGACTTGATTATATCGAGATGCTGGGGACAGAACAGCACCGCCCTGAAGCACCCGACGAATTCCGAAAGCCTCGCCATCGGCACTCCGTTCTTTATGAACGCTCTCCTTCCGTTGGCTCCCGTCCTTATTTCGAGACAGTGGCTCCGTCTCGCGTCGGAAAATTCCAGCCTGAGCATCGCGGCTTCCTGACCGAAGCGGATAAGCTCCTTTTCCTTCGCTCCGCGAAAGCTCCTTCCGCAGGCGAACATATATATCCCCTCAAGGGCGTTTGTCTTGCCCTCGGCGTTCGCACCGTAGAGCAGATTTATTCCCTCCGACGGCTCTATACGCCCGTTCTCTATATTCCGGAAATTTCTGCAGAAGACCGATTTTACAATCATCTTGCCCGTTTTATGCTCTTACATCTTGACCGGAAGCACAAGGTAGGTGAAATCCTCCGAGGCTTCGCAGTCCGGCTTTATTATCATGGACATCAGCGGAGTTGACATTTTCAGCACTATATCGTCCACCGTGCAGGCCTTCACCGCGTCAAGGAGATATCTGCAGTTGAAGCCTATATCTATATCGTCGCCTTCCTTGCGCATGAACACCTCGTCGGAAAAGCTTCCCGACTGGGATATCGACGAAAGCATGCGCACGTCTTCGGAGAATGAGCATTTCAGCTTGGTCTTTGTCTGACCCATCGTCTTTTCCTCGGTCACCAGCAGCGCCCTTTCGAGAGCGTGCATGAACTCCACCGCGCTGATATGCACGTCTATGCGGTTATCCTTCGGGATAAAACGCTCATATTCGATATACTGCTCGTCTATGAGACGGGAGAAGAAGGATATCTCTCCTACCCTGAACACCACGTGCTTTCTCGAAGGACGGATATACAGCATCTCCTCGTCGTCTCCCGCCAGCAGCTTGATAAGCTCGGCGAGGGATTTTCCCGGGAGGATGAACTTATATTCGGCGTTCTCCGCCATTCCCTCCATCTCGCATTCCTTTTTCATGATCGCCAGACGGTTTGCGTCGCACGCCACAATTGTTATCCTGTTTCCGTTGATGCTGAAAAATTCGCCGTTGAGGGCGATTCTCACGTCGTTCTGAGCCACCGCGTGTATCGTCGAGGTAATGAGCAGGCGAAGATCGCCCTTTTTCATTCTGAAGCCCTCGTTTACCGAAAGGTCGGGAAGGTTCGGAAAATCCTCGCCCTTCATGGCGTGCAGCTCGTAGAAGGAACGTCCGGAGGAGATCTTCGTAACGTTTCGCTTGTCCACCTCTATGGTTATCTCATCCCCCGGAAGCACTCTCACTATCTGATTGAGCTTATCGGCCTTTATTATATAGCTTCCGCCCTCGGTCACGTTTGCGGGAATGGTGAGTCTTATTCCCTTTTCCAGGTCGTATGCCGAAATAACGCACCTGTCGTCGCCTTCGGTCTCGATGAGGATGCCCTCGGTGGTATTCATGGTGTTTTTGCTTGAAACCGAACCCATTGCAGGCACCAGAGCCTGTGCGAGCTCCGCTTTGTTGAATCTTATTTTCATTTTGAAACTCTCTCCGTCGGGTTTTGTTTATTCTTCCGGCTGATCTTTCGGGCCGGTATTGTCCGTTGTTTTCCTTCTCTCTCTTTTTCCTCCCTTCAGAGAAGAGAGAGAGAAAGAGTAAGAGAATAAGAGAATATACAGCAGCAGCAGTAGTAATAGGGGCTGCGGAAACTGTGGAAAACCTCCGTTTCCGATTATTCCGCACTGCTTTTCGGATGTGAACAAAAAGCTTTTTCCTGTCGGTATCCCGTTTACAGGCACAGGATATCCTGTGTGTTTCCTGCGGAGTTTTCCACGGAGTGATCCATGAGCCATCCATACCCCGTCCGCCGTTTTTTTCTGTGGGTTTATCCACAGGAAATTATCAACAGCTGTATGAAATCCTGTGGAAAACCTCTCCGCGTCCGTATATAAAATATCCCGTATCCGTCTGCGCGGTATTACGAATTTTCCTTTATTTCCTTTGTGATCATGTCAAGCTCCAGCTTGAAGGAGGGGTTGTTTTCGACCTCCTCCTCGATGAAGGAGATTGAGGAAATGATTGTGGAATGATCCCGGCAGAGCTCTTTTCCTATGGCGGGAAGCGACATGTTGGTAAGATTGCGGATAAGATAGGCCGAGATGTGCCGCGCCATGGCGATCTCCTTGTTGCGCTTCTTGCTCTTTATGTCCTCCACCGATACGCCCTTCTTTTCGGACACCTTTTTCAGTATGCGCTCCACCGTATCTCCCACCGGCTCGGCTCCGTGACGTCCCACCAGATCGGCGATGCTCTTGCAGGCCAGCTCCACCGTTATGGGCATTCCGTTCAGCAGGCTCTGGGCGCTGAGCTTTTTGATGGTGCCCTCAAGCTGACGGACGTTGGAGTGAAGGCTCTCGGCAAGGAATGTGATCACCTCGTCGGAGATCTCTATATGCATGGCCTCCGCCTTGTTTTTCATTATCGCCACTCTCAGCTCGTAATCCGGCGGCTGTATATCGGCGATGAGTCCCGACTCGAACCTCGACTGCAGTCTTTCCTCGAGGGTGTTTATCTCGTGAGGATGGCGGTCGGAGGTGAGAACTATCTGCTTTCCGTTCTCATACAGGGCGTTGAAGGTGTGGAAGAATTCCTCCTGAGTGGAGGTCTTGCCCGAAATGAACTGGATATCGTCTATGAGCAGTATATCCGCGCTGCGGTATTTGTTGCGGAACTCCTTGGTCGTTTCGCGGCGGATGCTCTCAATCATCTGATTTGTAAAATCGTCGCCCTTGACGTAGACTATCTTCGCGTTTTTGCGGTTGTTCTTGATGTAATCTATGATGGACCAGAGCAGATGCGTCTTTCCCACTCCGCTGGAGCCGTAGATAAAGAGCGGATTGTATGCCGAAAGCGCGTTTTCGGCGACCGCGCGGCAGGCGGCGCAGGCGAATTTGTTTGTGTTTCCCACCACGAAATTGTCAAAGGTGTATGGGAGCTTGCCGTTGATGTCGATCTCTATGTTATCACCCACCGTGCGTTCGGTATCGAATATGACCTGACTTACCGGATTGCTTTCCCTGTCCTCTGCCTCGTCCTCTATCTTCATGATAAAGGGGTTTTCGATATCTGAATAGATCTTCACGTCCGTATCGAAGCCGAGTATGCCGCTGAGCTTTTCCTTGAGCAGGGGAAGGTATCTGCGGTTGACTATGGTGAATTTGAAATCACTGGGGTGAACTATATGTACGTTCTTGTCGTCTATGCAGGCGATGTATGCGTCTCCGAACCACATTTCCGCCTGTGTCTTCGACATTTCGTCGGGATACAGGGACTCAATGAACATCTGCCAGATCTGAGCGTACTCTTCCGACCGCGACTTATAGTCGTTATTCATCGGGGAAAAAATTCCTTTCATTATAATTATATTACCAAAATATTATACCACAGATCGCAGTGAATTACAATAGTTTCTGCGCAATTTGAGCCATTTTTCGGTCAAAATCGGGAGGTTTTCCACAGCGTGTTGATAAGCCTGTGCAAAGTGTGTGAACAATATCCGCGTGGAGTTTCATATGATCCCTTCACGCCCTTTCCGCTGTATATTATACCATACCGGACGTGAAAAAAAATCCCCTTTCGCGTACCCTCGGTATAACGGGAAAACATATATAAAAAGCCTGTAATCTCCCGGTTGTAATTATACCGCGCATAAACCGGCATGACACCTTGCGCGGATATCTCCCCGCCGGTATGAAGCGCGAGGCTTACGGAAAACAGCCCTGTGCGTTTTCCTGTGGAAATGTGGAAAACTTCCGCAGCGCGGATATCAGGCGACTTTTTTCGCAGAACGGCATGAGCATTACCGGTATCAAACGAAAAACAACGGCCCCCCGCAGACGATGCGCCGTCCGGCGGAGAGCCGCATATTCATTTCAGATCAGGCAAAGGAGGTATATGCTCCGAAAACACGGGATATTACTTTTCCTCGAGTTTGTCGGCAAGCTTTTCCACCAGCTTTTCAAGCGCTCTGGTGTAGGACTTTTCCTTTCTTGCCCATTCGGAAGCGAAGTTGTTCTTCTTGTTGCTCATCATATCGCGCATGATGTTCCATGCGCCGCCCATTTCGTTGTTGTATATGATCTCAAAGTTGAACATAACGCCTTCACGGATGATGTCGAGCATGTGAGAGGATTCATCGTCACGGGAGTACTTGACCTTGAGAGCGGTGTCGAAGTAAGCGGGAGTTACGAGACGGTAGCTTTCCGCGCAGAGAGCTTCGAGAGACGCGCCGCAGAGGTCGAGATTATTGGCTGTGGTGGGTACACACCAGATACTTACGCCGTCCTGTACACGGGTGGAGTACTTTTCCTGAACCTCGTCGTATTTCGGGTAAGGCAGGATTCCGTAATCGTCTTCCATTCCCTTGTATGCGTTGGTGAAGAATTCAAGATAGGAGGGACAGAGAAGCGCGTTTCCCTTGGGGAATTCAAGCTCGGGGTTTGCGTTCTTGTCGAGAAGCGAGCCGTCGCACTCGTAGAAGAGAGTGTATACCTTCGATACGAGGTCGTTCATTCTTTCGAGATTAACGTCAAGGTAGGGATAGCCTTCCTCGTCGCGGGAGGTGAGAGTAACCATCGCGCCCTGCATGAAAGAGTCGGCGTCGTTTGCGTAGTCCATGCAGAATATCAGACCGAGAGTATCGGCGATATCCTTCTTGCCGTTGCCGTTAACGTCGTCGTAGACAGTGGTGGCGATCTCGTTTACCTTATCTATGGTCCACTGACCGTTGTTTACGATATCGTAGAAGCCGGAAATATTGTAGGATTCCGCGATGCTGAAGTTTACTGCCATGGAGTAGGAGGAGGCGATCATGGTAAGCGAAATGTCGCCGGCGATGAAGGCGAGGTTGCCGTTGATGTCAAGGTCGTTTACTATCGACTGCGCCCACCAGGGCATGGAGGTGTCGAGATAGGGAAGGCTGTTGAGGTTGAGCACCAGACCCTCGGAAGCGAGAGCGGGAGCAGGAGCGGAATAACCGGCGATAAGTGTGAACTCGTTGTCGCCGGAAGCAATGGAGCTTCTTATCTGAGCCAGAGCCTGGGAATAGTTCTGCCAGCCGTAGGGAGTGAAGGGCTCGATGTGGATGTTGAGACGGTTCTCGACGTTAAGGTTTCGGGTGTAGATGGCGTCTTCCACCACGTCTCCGGTAAGATCACAGCTGAGCTCGCGGATGGAGCCGCTGTCGCCGCGTCCGTGGATGGTGACTGTCTCGCCGCCGAAATCAAGGTTGTCGGGAAGATTGTCCTTTGTATGGGCGCGGTCGGTCTCCTCTTCGGTCTCCTCGACTGTTTCGACATTCGAGGCTTCGGTTTCCTCAGTACCCTCATCGACCTTTTCGGCGCAGCCGACAGCTGTGCAGGCGAGAGTGCAGGCCGCCAGCAGAGCGCAAATCAGACGCTTGAATCTGCCTGTGTTCATTGTTTGTGTTTTCCTTTCTTAAAGTAAATATTTATCCACTGTAAATATACTTTACGTATTATAGCAGTTTATCGCGCAAAAATCAATACTTTTCGGATTTTTTTGTCAACAGTTTACCATAACAGTATTTTACGGTTGACAATCGCGGGGATGTATGGTATCATAGGATTAAGAAAACATATTCGTTTATTATAAATATTATAAAAAACTCATTTTGACAAAATCAGGAGGATGACAATGAGCTTGTTTGTTGCATTGACGCTTAACGACAAGGTGAAGAACGATATCTGCGAGACGATAGTGCGCCTTCGCACCCAGTCTCTTTCGGGTAACTTCTCTTCCCGTTCCAACCTTCACGCAACCCTGGCCTTTCTGGGCGACAACGCCGACGTCGAAAAGATAAAGGCGGCAATGGACGCGGTGACGGCAAAACCCTTCGAGATAGAGGTGGGAGGCTACGGCATTTTCAGAAAGCGTACCGGAAACGTCCACTGGACACAGATAAAGCCCAGCGAGGCCCTCGACGCAATGCGCGCCGAGCTGATCGCGGCTCTCAAGGAACAGGGACTCAGCCCCGACGAGACAGAGTTCAAGCCTCATATCACCCTCGGACGCGAGATCGAAACCATAAAGACCTTCAACCCCGCCACCTTCTCACGCAGCGTGCCGAAGAATACCCAGACCGTCGCCGATATCACCCTCATGCAGAGCGACCATGTCGAGGGCAAGCTGACCTATACTCCCGTATACGTCAAGACCCTTTGATCGGGGTACGCGGCTCTGCCGGGTTTACAATTTGTCCGTAAAGCATATATCTATAAAAGCCTTCTCTTTCGAGAAGGCTTTTTTGTATGGAATCGATTCGGCAGCAGGTGCGGGAAGAGCCACCTTCCCCAGAGGGGAAGGCGATGACGGAAGAGGGGGATTACAAAAATATCCGATTGAGCGACAAAATCCGTCAAACAGAAACAATTCCCATCAACAAAGTCGCAAAAAAGTTTCGGTCAAGCCTTTTCAAAGGCTTGTCAGGGGTGTGGGGGCTGAAAGCCACCACAAATCGTTCCCCGCAAAATCAAAGAAGAACGGAAATATCGGAAGCGGTGACGCGGAGAGCGCGGAGGAGGAGAGCGGCGGTGCGGTAATAGTCGGAATGTTCGGCCATGCGGAAAACGGCGGAAACGGAATCGGCAAAGGCGACGGAAATATCATCGTCACGGTGGGAATATATCCAGCCGAAGCAGATAATGTCAAGCATGGCGAAAAGGGCGCAGAGCGCGGAGGAGCAGTCGGAGCGGTCAACGCCGTCGATAAAGGGAAAGAGAGTGTAGCAGATGTGATTGACAAGAAGGTTCTCGAAATTGCGGTCAATGTGCTCAACGCGGGAGCGGGCGTATCCGACAGCCTCAACATATCTGCCGTACACGGCGGCAAAATCGGCGGAGTCGGGGTCATCTATGTCAATGCCGAAGCAGGCGAGAGCTTCGAGACCGAAGTCATGGATGTTGTGACTGGAGCACGCGAGCCGTGAAATAAACCGGATGAGAGCGGCAAAGACGGCAATGCGGTCGGCAGTGGAATCGGAGCCGGGACAGCAGAGTGCTTTCATTCGTCCGGCAAAGCTGAGATTGCGGTCCTGAGCGCAGGCAACGGCGGCGTACATGGCGGCTTTTGCGTCTCCGGTAAGCACATAACCGGCGTCGGCGGGAATGTCGTCGCCGGGAATAACGATACGCTCTTCGGAAAAGTCAAGACGGTCGGTGTTCATGAGAAGCTCAACGGTGTTTTCGCACCCGGCGGAAAATACGGCGAAGTTCTTCTCACCGTCCCTGCCGTGCTTAACGGCGCGGGGATAGAACCGGCAGACCTCGGGAAGTACGCCCTCTCCGCATTCGCGCTGCATGAGACAGTAGCCGTCCTCGCCGAGGATACGGCATCGCCCGTCATAGCCGGGAGAGATAAAGGCGTAGCGTCCGGGCTCGGGACGTTCAAAAAGGCAGAAGGCGCGGTCAAGGCGGTCACGGAGCATGGGCGAACAGTCGAGCCCGATGAGCGAATAGTATTCCTTCATGGAAAGACTGATCCTCCAGCCCTGACAGCAGACTGTACGGCAGGCTCCGCATTTGCAGAAAAAGTTCCTGTAATAGGACGGTACGACGGCATTGATTCTTGACATATAAAAATATATACTTCCTTCTTTTCAGATTGCCGGGAGATATTTAATTTTGTAAAATTCGGTACTCAGTCCGGAAAAGCGCGCTCGTTGATGATGAGCTTGCCGTGGCCGGGAGCAATGATAAGGGGATTGAGAGAGAATATCTTCTCTTCGGATTCAAGGACCTCGTCAACGTTTGCGCCGAAGATGGAGGTGTAATAATCGCCTCCCTTGGCTGAACAGGCGTCTCCGCTGTAAAGAACACGCCCCTGAAGTATGCCCATGGAGCCGGGAGTGTGGCCGTGGAGCATAACAACGTCAGCGTCAAAGCCGAGAGTGCGGAGAAAGCCCTCGTCCCCGTCGGTAAGAATAATGTCGATGGGACAGACGGGACTGAGATACCCGGCAATGCTGATGTTTACCGTGTCGGTAAGAGCGCGGGTAGCCTCGGAGGTGGGTATCATGAGAGGAATGTAACGGTGTTTGAAGAGATTCACATCGTCGGTGTGGAGAATGAGCTTGCAGCCGTATTTCTCGCAGAGGTGCTTGGCGTTCCAGGTGTGGTCGAAATGACCGTGAGTGAGGAATATCCATTTAAGGTCGAAGCCGGAGCTTTCTATCCAGCTGTCAACGAATTCCTCGGTCCCTTCGCAGCCGGTGTCGATGAGCAGATCTCCCTGTTCCCCGCGAAGAACATAGATGACAGGCCTGTCGGGAGTGGGACAGGTCGCTGAAATAATTCGCTTTGTATTCGTCATAAAGCTTGTAGCATACCCTTAACGTATTGTCTTTTTTTCACGCCGGATATTATAGCATAAAGCTTTTTCCATTTCAAGAATATTTTTTTGTATTTTAATGTTATTTTTATTCGGGCCGGAGGCCTTTTCTTTTAACGCTCTCTCTCTTACAAGAACGATGACCGCGGGAAGATAATAATTCAGAACGTAGGAATATCGGTGGGTATGCCCTATATATGCAGAGCTATATTATTTTTATATTTAAGTTATTATATCTATCGGACGCACGTGCGCCTGAGGGGGTACCGAAAGCGTCTGTACCACAGTATGAAAGCGTCTGTGTACAGGTCCGAAAGCGTCTGTCAGACAGACGGAAAACGCCTGTGAGTTTTCCACATGGTTCCGAAAGCGTCTGTGAGTTTTCCACAGGAGAGCGAAAAGGTATGACAGGGAAAGACGCAGTATGTGTGAATTTTTCCCGCAGAAATTTACCGCGCAAAAAAACGCGATATCCATTGACAAAAGAAAAAATGTATTGTATAATAATCCCGATAATGAAAGGCTGTGAAGAAGCCAAGTATGCGCAAACACCGCAGACAGAGAGCCGCCGGAAGGTGAAAGACGGCGCGGCAGAGTGCAGAAACTCACTTCCGAGCCTGACCGCCGAAACGGGAAACAGGGTATGTTTCGGGGATTAAGCGGTCACGGGTTTTCCGCCGTTACACGGAAAGGGCATGATCGTGCCTTATGAGAGGCATATCCTTAGGGATGTGCAATTTGCGGTGGTAACGCGGAAATATTTTTATTTTCGTCCGGATGCGGCCTTTGCGGCTGTGTGCGGATTTTTTTGTTTAGTTTGTTTGATTTGTTTAAGCGGAGTTTTTACCCGTATTTATCGGTATTCTGAAAAAGGTGTGGGATAATATGGAATTTATCGACAAGACCCTGGGACAGTGGATGGAGCATATGGCGCAGACGAACCCGGACGGCGAGGCCGTGGTGTTCGAGGATAAGATCGTCGTGAACAAAGGCAGAGAGGACGAATATTCCTACGAGCTGAATTACAGACGCACCTATTCCGCTCTCCTGCATGATATAGACAGAACGGCTAAGGCCTTTCTCGCCATCGGAATAGAAAAGGGTGACCATGTCGCAATATGGGCGACAAACTATCCCCAGTGGCTCCTCACACTCTTTGCCTGTGCGAGAATAGGCGCGGTCCTCGTTACGATGAATACGGCGTATAAGATCCACGACGCGGAATACCTGCTCCGACAGTCGGATACGAAGATGCTGGTTATGTGCGACGGATACAAGGACGTTTCCTACGTTGAGATAGTAAACCGCCTCTGCTCGCTGGAGGGAAAGAAGGACAGAGCGATAAACACGAAGCGTCTGCCCTGTCTGCGCACTGTGGTGACGATAGATACCGCTTTTCATGACTGTATGTATAACTGGTCGGAGCTTGACGCTCTCGCGGACACCGTGACAGACGAGCGTTTCGAGGAAGCGAAAAAGGGCTTCGACTGCAGCGACGTGGTAAATATGCAGTATACCTCGGGTACGACGGGCTTCCCGAAGGGCGTTATGCTTACCCATTACAATATCCTGAACAACGGCAAAACCATAGGCGACTGCATGAAGCTCACCGACAGTGACCGCCTCTGCTGCACCGTACCGCTTTTCCACTGCTTCGGACTTGTGCTCGCCACAATGGCGTCGATAACTCACGGTACCGCCATAGTGCTGGTCAACTATTACAGCCCCATAAAGGTGCTTCTTACTCTCCAAAGAGAAAAATGCACCGCGGTACACGGCGTGCCGACGATGTTCATCGCCATGCTTGAGCATCCGCGCTTCGACGAGGTGAGAGGAGAGGGCTTCTCTCTCCGCACCGGAATAATGGCGGGCTCTCCCTGTCCCATAAAGACGATGCGCGACGTTATAGACAGAATGGGAATGAAGGATATCACCATAACCTACGGTCAGACGGAGGCTTCTCCCGGATGCACTCAGACGACGGTGGACGATCCCATCGAAAAGCGGGTGAATACCGTTGGAAAGCACTTCCCCGGCGTGGAGACGAAGATAATCAATCCCGAAAACGGCGAGACGCTCCCCGCAGGTCAGATAGGCGAGTTCTGCGCGAGGGGATATAATATCATGAAGGGCTATTACAAGATGCCCGAGGCGACGGCTCAGGCCATAGACAAGGACGGCTGGCTCCATACCGGCGACCTTGCCTGCTGCGACGAGGACGGCTATTACAAGATCACCGGACGCATAAAGGATATGATAATCCGCGGCGGCGAGAACATATACCCCAAGGAGATCGAGGATTTCCTCTACACTCACCCGGCGGTCAGCGACGTTCAGGTCATCGGAGTTCCCTCGGAGGCATACGGCGAGGAGATATGCGCCTGCGTAATAAAAAAGCCGGGCTGCGCCGATACCGAGGAGGATATCAAGTCCTTTGTGCGCGACAATCTGGCAAAGTACAAGACTCCCTCTTATGTGGTGTTCGTGGATTCCTTCCCCATGAACGCGGCGGGAAAGATACTGAAATACAAGCTCCGTGAGGATATGACCGATCTGCTCAAGCTCCGCGAGGCGGCGAAGATCGAGACGGCGTAAAATGCGGTAAAACGAATATAAAAAGCGGGATGTGATCGTATCGCAGCGATCATATCCCGCCTGTTTTATCTGATTTCGTATCTGTCGCACAGCTCGGTTATGCGTGAGAATACCTCTTCGGATACCCTTTTGTATTCCTCGGGAGTACCTGAGGTCATGTTCAGCTCATCGTATCTGATGACGCTGCCGAAAACGATCCTGTTTTTTCGGAAGGGGCGTATCTTCCAGCCCTTTCCTATCATCGCAGCAGGAAGAACGTCGCATTTTGAACGCCATATCATCATCGCCGCGCCGTGCCTGATTTCGGTATCCTTCGGGTTTACATTCGTATAGCGGTGTCCCTGGGGATATACGCAGGCTGTGCCTCCGCTTTCAAGCACCTTTAATACGGCTTTTATGGCGGCGACGTCGCTCTGTCCGCGGCGTATCGGAATTGCGTCCATTTTCTTTACGAACCATCCGAGCAGCGGAACGTGAAAAAGCTCCTCCTTGGCGAGAAAGCGTATCTGACGCTTCATGTTCGCGGCGAGAAAGGTGACGTCCGCCATGGAAAGGTGATTGGAGCATATCAGAAGCGGAGTACCGTTGTCCTCCGGCTCGTTTTCGGCTCCTATTACTTCCATTCTGAAATAACGCTTCACTATTCCCGAAAAGCGTCTGCATATATTCCGATAGAATTTTACCGACATTGGAATCCTTCTCCGAGCCTGTCCTTTATTATTCCGATGATCGCGTCAACCGTTTCTTCTATGCCTATATCTCCGTTGTCGAGCATGACCGCGTCCTTCGCGGCTACGGCGGGAGCTATGGCTCTTTCGCTGTCGCGGCGGTCGCGCTCGTTCATGTCGGCGAGTATCTGCTCATAGGAAACGTCAATGCCCTTCGCCTTCTGTTCGAGCCAGCGGCGCATCGCCCGCTTCTCATTCGAGGCGTAGAGGAATATTTTCACCGAGGCGTCGGGAAGTATTACGGTTCCTATGTCTCTGCCGTCCATTATCACGTTTGCCTTTTTCGCGGCGGAACGCTGTACTTCAAGGAGATAGTTTCTGACGGTCTTATGCTGCGACACCTTCGAGGCGTACACCGACATAAGCTCCTCGCGTATCGCTGTGCTCACGTCCTCGCCGTCGATATACATATGCTGGATCCCGTCGATATACTCGATATCCATATCAAGTCCGGGCAGTACCGAGGCTGTTTCCTCCTCGCTGTCCGGATTTTTTCCTTTGCGGTAAACGTACAGACCCACTGTGCGGTACATCGCGCCGGTATCGACGTACATATAGCCCAGCCTCTCGGCGAGCTTATGCGCCGCGGTGGATTTTCCCGAGCCGGAGGGCCCGTCTATTGCTATGCTGATGTAACTCATTTTTTCTTCTTTGCTGTTTAATTAAGGTTTATTATACTAATATTTCTGTAAGCCGGATATTATTGTGTCGAATTACTT
>JAZQNC010000051.1:0-2698 GCA_045627165.1 Eubacteriales bacterium | reverse complement strand
GGTTCTCGGCTGGCAGAGAAAATACGGTATCGAGGATATTATTTCCACCGCATGGAAGTGGCACTCTACTCATCCCTTCGGATATCAGAAATAACAGTCTGACAGATAATGAATGACAGAGTATATGTGGTGCAGGGCGCGGAACCCGCGTCCATGTTCAGATATTTCGAGGATATAGCGGCTGTTCCCCACGGCTCGGGAAACGAGAGCGGAGTCGCCGACTATGTTCAGAGCTTTGCCTCTTCTCACGGGCTTTACTGTTACCGCGACAGCTGCGATAACGTGTTTATCCGCAGACCGGCTTCGCCGGGATATGAGGACAGAGCCGCTGTTCTCCTGCAGGGACACATGGACATGGTCTGTGAAAAAAACGCCGATACCGTCCACGATTTTACCAGAGACGGTCTAGAACTCTATGTAAAGGACGGGTACCTCCGCGCAAGGGGTACGACGCTCGGCGGAGACGACGGAATCGCTGTTGCGGCGATGCTGGCGATGCTCGAAGACGATTCATTCCCTCACCCGATGCTTGAATGTCTCTTTACGGTGGATGAAGAGGTTGGGCTGACCGGAGCGAAAGCCTTTGATTATTCTCTTATCAGCGCGGGAAAGATCATCAATCTCGACTATGAGGGCGAAGGCGTGGCCTGCGCAAGCAGTGCGGGCGGAATGGATAATATCCTTACCTTTGAAATGGATGAGATCCCCTTCAGGGGCAGGGCTGTTGAAATAAAGCTGTTCGGCTTTGCCGGAGGACATTCGGGTACGGATATCGACAAGGGAAGATGCTCCGCCAACGCGGTGATGGGCAGAATCCTCAGTTCCCTCTATGCCGAATATCCCTTCTCGCTGATAACGCTCGAGGGCGGAAATATGCGCAACGCCATTTCCCGCGAATGCAGAGCGGTTATTTCGGTAAGCGATTATGACGCTGTAAAGGACTGTCTGAACAGGATATCCGCTCAGCTTCACGGGATCGTGGCTGAGTGTGACAGCGCTTTCAGGCTTCACTTAAACAAACACCCCGCTCCCGAAAGAATGTTCACGCTGAAAACGACCTCCGCGGTTCTGTCCGCGCTTTCTCTCGGACCTCACGGCGTGGTAAGCATGAGCGCCTCGATGCCGGGTCTGGTGCAGACCTCGACTAATCTCGGAATCATCCGCACGGAAAACGACAGCGTTTCGATGACATGGCTCACACGTTCGTCTGTGGAGGCTGATATGGACTATATGCAGCTTCGCTTTGAACGTCTCGCCAAGGTGACGGGAGCGAAGTGCGTCCATCACGGACGTTATCCCGGCTGGCACTTCACCGCCTGCCCGTTACAGGACAGATACCTTGAAACCGTGAAGAAAATCACGGGAAGAGAGGGGAAAATAGTCGCTATCCACGCCGGTCTGGAATGCGGAATAGTAACTGCTGGAATAGAAGCGGCACAGGGCAGAGACGTCGAATGTATCGCAATAGGTCCGGATATATTCGATATCCATTCTCCCGACGAGAGGCTGGGTATAGCTTCCTGCGAGAGGCTGTACAGACTGGTAAAAGAGCTTATCATATAAATACTGACAAAGGCGGCAATGCTATGGCAACTGAGCAAAGAATTGACGAAATGCTGCGGGAAGCTATCGACAAGAGGTACTTTCCTTCGGCAGTATGCGTAATAGGAGACGCGGACGGCGTTTTCTATAAAAAATGCTTCGGATGGCGCAGAGTCTTTGCGGACGACGCGCCCTGCCTCGACAAATATCCGGCGGTAATTCCCGACAGCGCGGAAACCGCGGATGTGGACACCATGTACGATATGGCGAGCCTTTCAAAGCTCATATCTCCCACAATGATCGCGCTGAAATTTCTCGAAGAGGGCAGAATAACCCTGCGCGACACTCTGCCGATGTTTTTCGACAATGTGCCCCAGGAAAAGCAGGCGATAGATATTTTCCGCATTATGACCCATACCTCCGGGATCACGGCGCACTTCGCGCTGTATAATGAAGATCCGCAGCTTGAATCCATGTCTCTGCGCGAAGGCGCGGAAAGAGTGATCGCGCGCCCTCTCAAGCATAGGATAGGAGAGGCCGTCGAGTATACATGCATGGGATATATAGTCCTGGGCGCCATACTTGAAATTGTCGGAGGGGACAGCCTCGATAACCTTGCGCAGAAATACGTTTTCGATCCGCTGGGAATGACGAGGACCTGCTACAATCCTCTGACACGCGGCGAGACGAATATCGCCGCGACCGAATATCGCGCCGACAGAAAGAAGTACGATTTCGGATTTGTTCACGATGAGAACGCGAAATATCTCAGAGGCGTATCGGGAAACGCGGGAGTGTTCTCCTGTGCCGACGACCTGATAAATTTTGCGACAATGCTTTCCCGTCACGGCATCTGCTCCGACGGAAAAGAGTATCTTTCACGTTCGACCTTTGACATGGCGATAAAGGATTATACTCCGGGAATGGCTGATGACCGCGGACTGGGCTTCCAGCTCAAAAGCGAGGGCTTCTCGACTATGGGCGATATCTATTCCATGGGAAGCTACGGTCACAACGGCTTCACGGGAACTTCGCTCTATGTTGACGCAAGGACAGGACGTTATCTCATCCTGCTGACAAACCGCGTACACTATACCCGTCAGAGCGACGCGCTCTATCCGTTCAGAAGAAGGATGCACAACGCGGCAGTTTCGTT
>JAZQNC010000050.1:0-4717 GCA_045627165.1 Eubacteriales bacterium | reverse complement strand
GCACTCTGGGCAGTTTATGCATGCGTTATTCCTCCGTCGATCAGAAGCAGATCCGGCGGTATGTCAAATCCTTTATCTCCTGCCTGATAATGCACGAAACGACGCTTAACGACCTGGTGCATGGATGCGTAGTCGTCCTGCGTATCGGTGGAACGGATATTATATGTGCGGTACGCCGATTTTTTGAATTTCCCGTCCTCGGCGCATACCATACCGGCAACGATGGCGTCGTTTCCCATATTGGAGATATCGTAGGCTTCTATCACCTGCGGGACCACCTCGAGTTTGAGCAGCTTCGCCAGCTGTACAAGCATCTTATTGTCCCTGTCCGTCTCGGCGAGATACTGCTGCGACTGTATCTTCGCGTTCTCGCCCACCATATCGCACAATGCCCGCAGCTCCCCTCTTTCGGGATATTTTATCTTTGCGCGGCTGTCAATGCCGCTCATGAACTCGGCAAGCTGCGTCCGGTTTTCCTCATCGAGCGGAAAGCCGACAAGTATCTCCTTCGGGATATAGCTCCGCTTGGTATATATGTCGCAGATAAAGGCGGTGAGAGCCTCGCCGTCGGTGATCTGCTCGGGAGTGAATATAAAATGCTGACTGTCCGCCACAAAGCCCATGCGGATGTAAAACGCGGTAAGGCAGGAGCATCTCTCCTCGCCGTAAAAGGCGAACACGTCCATGTCCGCGTCGGGAGGTCCCACCGCCTTCTGACGGTCAAGCAGCTTATCCAGTGCTCTTATCCTGTCCCGGTACTTCGCGGCGTTTTCAAACATGAGAGCGTCCGAAGCCTTTTCCATCCGTTCCTCGAGGGAACGTCTCACGTCGGCAAAGCTTCCTCTCAGAAAGGGGATAACATCCCTGAATATCTCCCTGTATTCTTCCGCGTCCACTTCGCCGGAGCAGAGACCTATGCACCTTCCCATCTGTCTGTACAGACAGGGGCGTTCCTTTCCGATATCCTCCGGAAATTTCTTTTTGCAGGTCGGTATGCCGAAGGAAGCCTGAGCGGTGCGCATTATGTTATAGGCGGTACCCACCGATGAGTACGGTCCGAAATATCTTGCGCCGTCGTTGTCGCGGGTGCGGGTGACAGACAGCATGGGATACTCGTCGTTTACCGTCGCCTTTACGTAGGGATAGCTCTTCGCGTCCTTGAGACGTATGTTGTACTTCGGCTGATGAAGCTTTATCAGCTTGTTTTCCAGCGCCAGCGCTTCCATTTCGGTATCGGTGAGCATATAGTCGAATTCATATACATTGCTCACCATCCGCTGAGTCTTCACGCTGTGTTCGGTGTCCTGAAAGTACTGGGACACTCTCTGCCTCAGCACCTTGGATTTCCCCACATATATGACCTTACCCGCCTTGTTTCGCATGATGTACACGCCGGGCGTAAGCGGAAGCCCGTTGGCTTTTTCAAGCAGCTCTTCTTTCGTCATTGGTCGCACGCCGTCCGTAAAAACCGCAAAGGCGGTAAACCGGCGGGAAGGCCCGCACAATTCGCCGCCATTCGTTTTCAGTTATATTCCTTCGGAAATATCCCTTCGGAATTATTCGGGGAAACCGTCAGCCACAAGATTTGCGATGCCCTCGATAGCCTCGGCCTCATCGGTGCCGTCGGCGATGATCGTGATCGTCATGCCCTTAACTATTCCGAGAGAAAGAACGCCGAGCAGGCTCTTCGCATTGACACGTCTGTCTTCCTTTTCTACCCAAATAGAGCTCTTGTAGGCGTTGGCCTTCTGAATAAAAAATGTTGCGGGTCTCGCATGAAGACCGACATTATTCTGAATGGTTATGTCTTTGCTGATCATTTCACTTGCTCCTGTTCCTATAAATTTCTCTGTTCTGCCTATACGCAAGAACCATGTATAAGGCGCGTACCGACGCGCCGGCATATACAACTGTTCTGTCTACATTATATCAGAGCATATCTGCAAAATCAAGTATTTTTTGATATTTTTATAATAATTTTTTTCGATGGATAAAGCGCGGGACTTCCTATCTGCTTTCCCTTATTCCGGTGACCGTCATTGTGACCTGGATGTTTTTGCTGTGCACCTTCAGCTCCTTGTTTGCGCCGATATAATAGGTGCCTCCCAGCATGAAGCCTCCGTCGGTCATTGCTCCCGTCGCCTCTATCTCGCCCCGCACGTCGCAGCGTGTGGAGTCATAATCGAGAGTCATTACCCCCTCGTCGCTGAGATTGTAGTTCTCAGCCTCACTGAGGCTGATGGCCAGCAGCTTTCCCAGCTCCATGCCGTTGGAATCGAGAAAAACGATATCCTCGGGAACCAGAGCGTCCGCCGAAGTGGGCTTGATGTTTTCGATAAGAAACGAGACCATCACGGTATCGCGGTTTGACTTTACGCCGATCTTCTCGGCAAGATTATAGCGGAGCGCCACACCCGCCGCCAGAGCGATGACCGCCAGTATGATCAGAATATCAATGATATTCAGGCGCATTTTCTTCTTGTCTGCCATATTCCGCTCCATTCAGCCGTTTATCTCTCTGATCGCAGTACAGTAACCCTCTCCGGTAAAATTCGGCACCCGGAGGGAGACCTTCTTGCCTACAGCCATTGTATATCCGCCGATGCTGTATGTACCGTCGGACAGGTCTGCTTTTGCTCTTATGGTAACAGTGACCGTCATGTGGTTCGGATATTTTGAATACACAATGCTTCCGTCGGCGGCATAGCCCTTGTTCATGTAGTCGGAATACGCCACGTCGGAGACCTCGCCGATTGCGTAGAGCGTGACCGAGTCGGTAACGCCGTCGCCGTTTTTGATGAAGCTTTCGCCGCGGAACTCGTCCCGCACCTTGCTCAGCTCGACCGTATATTCTATCTCCGCCGAAGAGTTTTCGTCTCCCATGTTCAGCGATGAGGAGGAGAAAATATATGCCAGAAATACGGCCGCTCCGATTATCACGGCGATGAGTATCGCGTCAATAAAATTGAAGCGGAATTTCAGTTTTTCCCTGTTTTTATTTTCCATAATCGTAACACCATGTCATTTATCGTATCAGTTCCTGTTCGATATCGGCTTCGGTCTCGGTGTATTCTCTTTTCACGCTTCGGCGGATCGCGCTTACAAATCCCGCCATGAGCCAGAACATGAGGAATACGCGGTAATTGTACCATATATAGTCGGTCATTCCCTGAGCCGCTACCGCAATCAGTCCGCCGAGAGCCGCCGCGGAATAAAGCTTATAGGGTACAGCTCCGCCTTCGGTATTCCGGCAGGAGTAGAGGCTGAAGCCGGTCTGGGCGGTAACTACCGCCGCGAAGACAAAGGCAAGTATTCCGAACACTCCGAGCTCTATTATTATCTGCAGATACAGATTGTGAGCGTGGGGCGCGCTTTCTATTCCGGCGAGAGTGTAGGAGGGATATACCAGCGAGAACACACCCTTGCCCACTCCGATTCCTCCGGCAAAGAAATCCTTTATGAGAGATATACAGCCCTCCCAGATATGCACGCGGTAGGCGGTGGACGAATCGGCTACGTCTCCGATGGAGGTAAAGCGCTTGATTATGTTCTGCGGCAGTACGAAGGGCAGGAAGGGTATTCCCAGCAGTCCGAAGCAGCAGAGCACCAGAGTCTTTCTCGAATATATCAGCAGAAAGACCAGCATTCCTATCATGAAGCCCAGCCACGCGCCTCTCGACATAGTGAAGATGAGGGCGGCAAAGCATACCGCCGTAACGCCCGCGGCGAACACCTTCTGTCCCCAGCCCTTTCGGATAAGGAACAGAGCGGCAGCGAAGGGAATGCACATGATGAGATATTCGGCGAGGACGTTGGGGTTTTCAAAGGTGGAGGTTATTCTTCCTCCCATTTCGGAAAACATCTCGGTATCCTGCCATTTTGTGCTTGCAGTTCCCAGATAATTCTGATAGATTCCGTACAGCGACACTATCGTGCAGGAGGAAAGCAGCGCGCCCACGCAGCGTTTTATCCACTCGGTCGTGCGTATCAGTATCACCACGGGAAAATATCCCAGCATCAGACAGCAGTAGATGGCCGCATAGCTCAGCGAATCGGCACGCGACACGGAGAACAGCCCTCCGAAGAGCGTAAGCAGGAAGAACATCAGCACCGCGCCGTCGGATATCTCGAAACGGATGCGGCGCTTGCCTCTTATCACCTTGAGGAAGGTGCAGAAGACTATATAAAGCACCATGCCCGCCGAAATTATCGAGGGATGGGGAACTATGCCCAGAAAGGGCAGAGCGAAGAGCATGAGCACCACTCCGCTTTCGGGTGTGCAGAGTATGCCGTACATTATCAGCAGACCTACAAGTCCCAATGCCATCAGAATTGGATGCACGACGTAGGTCGCGGCTCCGCAGACCGCTCCGAGAGCAGCCGCGGTGAAGTATCTTCCGCTGTGAGGCTCGATCCTTTCGAGGCTTTCCCGCCTTGCTCCGAAGAGCGAGAAGAGCAGCCGCGAGGAAATCCTGCCGGAGCAGAGCGCACTGCTCAGCTGCTGAGATGAGGTCAGAGCGGCAAGAGCGCAGACCACGGCTCCCGCCGCGGTGACGAGAGCGGATATATCTCCGCCGTCCTGCCCGCCGATGAATATTCCCGCTGCATAGGCTCCCACGGCGCAGAGTCCGTAGGCGAGAAGAAATACCCCGGGTATTCTCATGCCGCATCCGAGCAGCTCGGTTATAAGCCTGTTTACAAAGCCTATGATGCGGCT
>JAZQNC010000049.1:0-3500 GCA_045627165.1 Eubacteriales bacterium | reverse complement strand
TGCCGCAGCACCTCCGAGCCTTCGTCTATGCTCAGATCCGCCTGCAGCGGTCCGACGGTCAGCGCGCCCGCGCAGAGCCGCGACACCACAATACCGGTATTCCCCAGCTCGTTATATTCCATCGCGGTATTATCGCTTAATTGAGATTGAGGTAATACGTAAGCAGGACGTTGAGCAGCTCATAGCGGTCGATCTTGCGTATGAGTGAGCGGGCGTTCTTGTGATTCGTGATATAGGTGGGGTCCTCCGAGAGGATATAGCCCACGATCTGGTCTATGGGACGGAAGCCCTTTTCCTCAAGCGCGGAATAAACGGTAATGAGTATCTGGCGTATCTCGACGTCTCTTTCATTTCCCAGCGAGAAAACCTGCGTCTTGTCGTTTTCGTTCATCGTTTCCGATTTCTCCTGTATTGGTCTTATAAGAAAAACACATCACTGCATTATCAAAACTTCTTCAAGGTATATTATACTCATATCGTCCTGTTTTGTCAACCTTTTTTCGTCCCTGAAATTCATTCGTTCCGCCGCGTGTCATTCCTCGTCCAAAAGTCCCGAAATAATGCTGTCCGGTTCTATCGTCACCGCCAGCTTCTCGCCGTTTATGTTTACCACAAGACTGCGGCACTCCTCCGGGAAAATGCGGTTGCAGTAATTATAGCAGCGCTTTATCTCCGAATACCTGTCGCCGAGTCTGTTTTTCAGCGCGTCTCTTCCGCCCTTTACGCACAGCTCCACGTTTTCCAGCGGAAATCCTCCGATGACGCGGCTGTTTTTCCCCTGGGTGCGCGCTATTTTGAACCATGCGGAGTCAGAATTTCCCGCGACCTCACCGACACGGTTCATCTCGTCCTCGAAGGTGTTTACCGCTTCATTTGAGATAATGTAGGTATGCACAGTCAGGGCGTAGCGTGTGGTTATCTGTATGCCGCAGACGAGTGAGGCTATCGCGGCAAGCTGAAACAGTACTCTCGGCAGCTCAACAAGGTTCTGACATATCAGAAACACCGCCGCCAGCGCAAAGAGCAGAAAGGATATTATCCCCGCCTGCTTTTTATTCTGTTCGGGCGTATAGTCGTGCATATATCCTCCTGATACCAAAAGCGGGAAGCACGATCGCTTCCCGTTTTTATTTTTTCCGTATTATTTTGCCTTTCTGGCAGCCTGATCCTTCTTGCGGAGCTGAGTGTTGAGGATACGCTTGCGCAGACGCACGTTCTTGGGAGTTACCTCGATAAGCTCATCGTCCGCGATGAATTCTATGGCTTCCTCAAGGCTGAACTTTATGGGAGTCACAAGGCGGAGAGCCTCGTCCGCTCCGGTGGAACGGATAGCGGTAAGGTGCTTCTGCTTGCAGACATTGACCTCTATATCGCCCATCTTGGGGTTTTCGCCGACGATCATGCCCTCGTATACGGGAGTCTGAACTCCGATGAACATGGCACCTCTGTCCTGAGAATTGTACAGACCGTAGGATGTGGCCTCGCCGTCCTCGGACGCTACAAGCGAACCGGTGAAGCGTGTGGTAACATCGCCCTTCCAGGGTTCATAGCCCTCGAAGGTGGTATTGAGGATTCCTTCGCCGTGGGTGTCGGTAAGGAACTCGCTGCGGTAGCCGAAGAGACATCTTGAAGGAATGAGATATTCGATTCTCATGCGGGTGCCGTGAACGTCCATCTTCTGGAGCTCGCCCTTGCGCGCGCCCAGCTTTTCAACGACCGCGCCGGTGAAGCTGTCGGGAACGTCGATCATGACGCGCTCGATAGGCTCGCAGACCTTGCCGTCTATCTCCTTGGTGAGAACGTGAGGCGTGGAACATGCCATTTCATAACCCTCGCGGCGCATCGTCTCGATAAGCACGGACAGATGCATTTCGCCGCGTCCGCATACCTTGAAGCAGTCGGTGGTCTCGCCGTCGGATACGCGGAGAGACACGTCGCGGAGAAGCTCTTTGTACAGACGCTCGCGGAGCTGACGGGAGGTTACGTACTTGCCGTCCTGACCGGCAAAGGGGCTGTCGTTTACCGAGAAGGTCATCTCGATGGTAGGCTCGCCTATCTTTACGAAGGGAAGGGACTCGGCGTTGTTGGGATCGCAGAGGGTATCGCCGATATTTATGTTTTCCGCGCCGGAGAAGCATACGATATCTCCGACAGTCGCGCTCTCGAGGGGAACGCGGTTAAGTCCGCTGAAGCCTGTGAGAGATACGACCTTGGTGCGTGTATGCTGTTCGGGATCGTGCCAGTTGGTCACCATGACCTCCTGACCCTGCTTTATTGTACCGCGGTCAACGCGGCCGATTCCTATGCGGCCTACATAGTCGTTGTAGTCGATGGAGGAGACGAGGAGCTGGAGAGGCTCGTCGGGCTCGCCCTCGGGCGCGGGGATATATTCAAGAATGGTATCGAAAAGGTGCTTGAGGTCGGTACCCTTCTCGTAGGGAGAAAGGGAAGCCGTGCCGTCGCGTCCGGAGCAGAAGATCATAGGGCTGTCGAGCTGGTCGCCGGTCGCGTCAAGCTCGAGAAGAAGCTCGAGGACTTCCTCTTCCACTTCTTCGGGACGCGCGTCGGGCTTGTCTATCTTGTTGAGTACGACGATAACTCTGTGTCCCTGTTCGAGAGCCTTCTGAAGCACGAAACGTGTCTGGGGCATGGGGCCTTCGGCTGCGTCTACAAGAAGCACAACGCCGTTGACCATCTTGAGTATACGCTCGACCTCGCCGGAGAAATCGGCATGGCCGGGAGTGTCGATAATATTTATCTTGACGCCGTCGGGATGTTTTTCGTTTGCGTAGTATACCGCCGTGTTCTTTGCGAGAATGGTGATTCCTCTTTCTCTCTCAAGGGGGTTGGAATCCATTACACATTCCTGCGTTACCTGATTTGCGCGGTAAACATTTCCCTGCTTGAGCAGGTTGTCGACCAGCGTTGTCTTTCCGTGGTCAACGTGGGCTATAATGGCTATATTGCGTAAGTCGTTGCGTACCAAAACTTTTTACCTTCTTCTTCCTCGTATGAGTTATATACGGATACAGCTTCATTGCATAATAAATATCACAATTTGTTATTTTATCTCATTTTTTTGATAATGTCAACAAGAAAATGTAAATATTATGTTTATATTGCAGCGGTAAGTTTAATGATCATGCGCATATCGTCGTCCTTCGCCGCCTTGTTGCGGCGTATCTCGCCGCACCTGTCGCATCTGAAATAGATTATATACCCCTTTTTCGGGTCGGGCTCAGCCTTTATCGGGCGCATGAGTCCCTTACATTCCGAGGCTCTGTCGCCGGGATTTTCGTCAAGGTGGAGAGAGCACAGGCAGTAGGGACAGTGATTGCGGGAGGTATAGCCGAGGGGCTCCACTTCCCTTCCGCAGTTGGCGCAGACAAAGCCCGAATCGTTTTTGGTGAATCTTTTTGTTTCGGTCATGATAATTCCCTTATTCCTCTTCTTCGGCGCAGGCCTCTGCCGCAAGTCTCGCGGTGGAAAAGGCGATCTGC
>JAZQNC010000048.1:0-2810 GCA_045627165.1 Eubacteriales bacterium | reverse complement strand
AAGCAGCCGGCTATACCGTAACCGACGGCAAGCTTACAGCGGCTCCCGAAGGCGCAAAGCTTGAGTATGAAGCGCAGATTCCCGGCGACGGTGTAGGCGATCATCCTTCCTTCATGATGCTCACCGAAGCTTCCAAGGCTCTCGCAACCATCGGCATGAAGCTGATCGTTACCGACCTTACCAACAGTGATGAGCTTTGGACCGGTCTTGAAGCAGGTCAGGTCGAAATGTGGTGTGCCGCATGGGGCGCAACAGTCGATCCCGACATGTATCAGATTTACTTCTCCGGCGACGGAACAAACGCAGCCGGCGGCTCCAACTACATGTACAAGATCAACGATAAGGATCTTAACAAGATGATTCTTGACGCACGCAAGTCTCTTGACCAGTCGTACCGCAAGGTAATGTACAAGGCTTGCCTTGACACAATCGTTGACTGGGCAGTAGAGGTTCCTGTTTACCAGCGTCAGAACGCCATCATTTTCAGCACCGAACGTGTAAATATGGCTACCGTAACACCTGATATCACGACATTCTACGGCTGGCTCAGCGAAATCCAGAATATCGAACTCAACTGAACATAGGTTCTGTTCTCTGATACGGTCTGGTTGTCCTGCTCATGCGGGACAACCTTACTGTATCAGCGGCTTTGTATTTTTTAACGAAGCTGCTGATACGGTAAGGAAAAAAATACTAAGAAAACGGAGGTAATAATGTGGGCAAATATATATTGAAACGACTCCTCATTTCCATTGTAATACTGTTTTTCGTATCCTTTGTGATTTACGCACTGATCCGCTGTCTGCCGACATCGTATATCGAGAACATGGCAAGGCAGAAATCAATGCAGCCCGGCTCAAAATCCTTTGAGGAATGGATGGAACAGCTGACCAAAGCATATAATCTTGACGGCGGTATCGTCGACGGCTTTTTCCGTTGGCTCGGACAGATCGCGCGCGGAAATTACGGGGACAGCTGGTACTATACCGTTCCAGTCACGAAAAAATTTAATGACACAGTCTGGCTTTCCTTCGTCATGGGGCTTATTTCCTTTATTTTTGAGATTATCATTGCCGTACCGCTGGGAGTTATCGCGGCAACGAAACAGAATTCAAAAACAGACTATGCCATTTCGACGATCGCGCTTGCGGGAATATCCCTTCCCACATTCTTCTTCGCGTCGCTTCTTAAATTGCTGTTTTCTGTCAGACTCGGCTGGTTTGATTTATACGGACTTGTCGGGCGTAACTATAATCAGCTGAGTGCCGCGGGACAGTTCCTCGACAAGGCAAATCACCTTGTAATGCCGATTGTCACGCTGATTGTTATCAGCTTCGGCTCTCTCATGCGCTTCACAAGAACCAATATGCTCGAAGTGCTTAATGCCGACTATATTCGAACCGCTCGCGCAAAAGGTCTTTCCGAAAACAAGGTAATTTACCATCATGCGTTCCGGAACACGCTTATTCCGATAGTTACTATTATCGGCGGTTCACTCCCCGGCCTCTTTTCCGGTGCTCTGATTACCGAGACACTGTTTGCGATTCCCGGTATCGGTTACACCTCATATAACGCAATGGTATACGGCGATATTCCCTTTTCGATGTTTTATCTCGTGTTCATGGCGATTCTTACGCTTGCCGGAAACCTCATTTCCGATATTCTCTACGCCGTTGTCGATCCACGCGTGCGTATAACAAAGTAAGGAGGAACCGTTGTGACAGACAATAATGAAAACAAGTCAAACACAGCTGACGAAAAGCTGTCTTTGAATGACGACCGTCGTGTAAAGGTTCTCTCCCCCGGAATACTTGTTGCAAAACGCTTTTTCCGCAACAGGCTTGCCGTTGTCGGTCTTATCATTCTTGCGTTTATGTTTGCATTTTCCTTCATCGGAGGTCTGATTTCTCCATATGAGCAGGATCAGTTCTTTTATATAGACGCTTCCATTCGCCGTGAATTCGGCGCTGTTAAGGAAAACACCGAATACCGTTTTTCCTCGGCATCCGAGGAATTTTCGTCTGTTATTCAGGCTCAGTCGATGCTCGCCATTACAACGAATAAGGATTCCTTTTCCTATGCCGGACTGACATATTCGCTTGACTCTCTGGGCAGCGACTTTTACGGCATATCTCTGGATGGAAGACTGATAGGTATTGCATTCAAGGATATTGTCAGCTCGTCCGGTTCGGATGATTCCATACTGACTTTTTCCTTTATATACGAGGCTCTCAGAGCATATACCACCGGAAGCCGTGCATTTTCAACAGACGGTTCGGATTACACTCTTGATGAAGCCGGCAATATTTTATCTGCAGACGGCACGGACACCGCATATATCAGCCGCTATATCGTTAATGCCGTAATGCCGGATATTGTTCTCTCCCGTGACTTCAAGGATAAGCTCGTTGAAGCGGTCAAAACGAAACAGAGTACGTTTATCTATACGGATGATTCTCTGATCATCACCGATGATGATGACGGTTCAGCGGATACCGCCGTCGAAACCGAAACGACGGTAAGCTATGATATCGAGTACGATGCAGCGCGCAATTACTGGAAGGTTCTTCAGGCACAGTCAAGCCGCCAGTATGACGTCTATGCTCGCCCGTCCGGCGCGCACTGGCTCGGCACCGACAAATACGGAATGGATATGCTCACCCGTTTGATGTACGGCGGCAGGGTTTCTCTGATAATCGGATTCATCGTCGTATTCATCGAAACTTTTCTCGGCGTGGTGATGGGCGGTATCGCAGGATATTTTGGCGGTTGGGTTGATAATCTCATCATGCGTCTCGTTGATATATTTT
>JAZQNC010000047.1:0-2850 GCA_045627165.1 Eubacteriales bacterium | reverse complement strand
AGTATCTCGACCCTTCTATGCCGCCCTTTGACATAGTGATATTCGACGAGGCCTCTCAGCTTCCCACCTGCAAGGCTGTCGGTGCTCTGGCGAGAGGAAAGAACGCGGTCATCGTGGGAGACCCCAATCAGATGCCGCCTACCTCTTTCTTCAGGAGCAGCAACGTGGATGAGGAGAACATAGAGACGGAGGACCTCGAAAGCATTCTCGACGACTGCCTCGCGCTCAATATGCCTTCGGCTCATCTGCTGTGGCATTACCGCAGTCAGCACGAGAGCCTTATCGCCTTCTCAAATTCCCGCTTCTATGAAAACAGGCTCTATACTTTCCCTTCTGTGGATTCGGGAAGGACGATGGTCAGCGCCGTCCATGTGGACGGAGTGTTTGAACGGGGCGCGAAGCGTCAGAACCGTCAGGAAGCCGAGGCAGTGGTCGCCGAGCTTAAACGGCGCGCGCACGACGCGGAGCTGAGGAACTACAGCGTGGGAGTCGTCACCTTCAATATCAATCAGCAGAATCTCATCGACGACCTGCTGTACGAGGCGAGCCGCGACGACGCCGTGCTGGACGAATGGGCGTATAATTCCGAGGAACCGGTATTTATAAAAAATCTCGAAAATGTTCAGGGCGACGAGCGCGACGTTATTCTGTTCTCCGTGGGCTACGGTCCGGATGAAAGCGGCAGAGTGATAATGAATTTCGGTCCGCTTAACCGTGACGGCGGCTGGCGGCGTCTCAACGTGGCGATCTCCCGTTCGAGAACCGAGATGATTGTCTACTCAACCTTAAAGCCGGAGGATATCGACCTCAGCCGCTCGGCCTCGGAAGGCGTGGCGGCTTTCAGGGCATTCCTTGAATTTGCCTTCGGCGGCAGGCTCGGAAGCGTTTCGGGCAGCGGCGGAAAGGCGGCGTCGAGGCTTGAGGGAACGGCGGTCACCATAAGCGAGATGCTTGAGCTCAACGGCTGGAAATGCAGACGCTTCGTTGGTCAGTCGGAATACAAGATAGATATCGGAGTCGTTGACCCGGAAAACGAGGATCGTTTCATCCTCGGCATACAGCTTGACGGCGAGACCTACCGTGATTCACAGACCACGAGAGATCGGGAGAGCGCGCAGATAGGTGTGCTTGAGGGGCTGGGCTGGAACATCATGAGAGTATGGACGATGGACTGGTGGGACAACAGCCGCCGCGAGCTTCTGCGCATATTGCAGAGACTTGAAGAGCTGACCTCTCCCGATACGGGTGAGACAGAGCCGGCATACGAGGCGGAAAAGCCGGATATAGTGCTTCCCGCCCTGTCGGAGCCGACAGGTCTTGAAAATGAAACGCCGGAAGAAACGCCCGCTGCAGCGCCGTCCGAAGCCGGCGATGGAAATGAAGATGTGTCTGACAGCCTTACGGAAGAAAATATCCCGCAGGAAGCTCCCGTAAGAGAGCTGACCGACGAGGCGCGCGCGATCCTTTCGCTTGAAGTGAATGAGTGCGAATATACTCCCGCAGTCCTTGAGACCTTTGTGGTGAGCGCCGAGAATTTCATACTTCCCGATAACGAGAAGAGAATAAGGGACAAGGTGAAATACGTCATGCTCAGCGAGGCTCCGATATGTGAGTCTCTGATGACGAAAAGGATACTCGGCAGCTTCGGAATTTCGCGGACGACCGAGCGTCTCTCCTCCTACATGGAGCTTATATACCGCGACATGAAGCTGAAAAAGACTGTCGAGAACGGAATGCGCATATACTGGGGAGAGGACGTAAGCGCGGAAAATTATACTCTCGTGCGCCGTCACAGCGCAGAGAACAGGCGTGACATTTCAGAGATTCCAGCAGTCGAGCTGCGTAACTCACTGCTTCTGGTGCTTAAAGAGCAGTTCAGTCTTTCCCGCGAGGACCTTATACGTCAGGCGGTAAAGAAGCTGGGCTTCACGCGCTGCACCGAAAAGGTGCTGAACGCCGCAGACGAGGCATTCCGCGAGCTTGAAAAGACCGGAGCGACAGGCGCGAAAGCAAACGGAAACATAACTCTTGTGACCATATAAATACGAAAAGGGGAACGACACGCCGCGTTCCCCGTATTTTTTGGAAAAATGTGATTTTTTATGTTGAAAATAACTGCGAAACATATCACGGATTACATATTAACATCTCCGGTTTGAATGTTATAACAGATTCTGTTAATTGTATATATTGCACAAAAAAACTGAATTATTTGTGCTAAACCTATTTACAATACACAAAAAATATGCTATAATACAGTCACAGGCAGAGACAGCAAGCCTGTAATACAATCGGCGCCGTGCAGGTATCGGGCGCCGGGAAAGGTGAGTTTAACCATGAAGATCACAACAATCGGACGTCAGATGGAGGTTACGGACGACCTCAAGGCTTTGTTTGAAAAGAAGCTGAAAAAGTTTGACAAGTTTTTCCGCGACGACGCGGCAGCCTATATCACGCTTTCACGCAAGCGCAATATGGAAGTACTGGAGCTCACCATCTCAAGCAGCGGAACGCTGTACCGCAGCGAAAAATCGGCAGAAACCTTCAACAACGCGCTTGACGAGGTGATCGAAGCGATCGACCGTCAGATCCGCAAGAACAAGACCCGCCTTGAAAAGAGACTGCGCGAGGGCGCGTTCGCTCCAGACAGTTCGGCGGCGGTTCCCGAGGTGGAGGAGGAGCAGGAGTTCAATATCCGCGTAAAGACCTTCCCGATCAAGCCCATGACCGCCGAGGAAGCTATTCTTGAAATGAATCTTATCGGTCACAGCTTCTATATGTTCCGCAACAGTGAGAACGGCGAGGTGAATGTCGTCTACTGCAAGCAGGACGGCAACTACGGTCTTATCG
>JAZQNC010000046.1:0-3317 GCA_045627165.1 Eubacteriales bacterium | reverse complement strand
CCTCGATAACGGCGGAGGTGTCAGCAAGGCGTTTGTTGGATATCGGTATTACGACAACCGTACCGACGTTGGAAACTCTCTGACGGTAGGAGGTCTGAGCTTCGTCAAACTTAGGATGAGGAATGATACCGAAGTCGTTCTTCATATCGCGGAAGGTGTCCATGGATACGAAGCGGGAGTCCTCAAAGAGCGTTCTGTTTTCCTTGAACATGGTAATGTCAACGCCCCAGCCGATAGTATTGTCGATCGCGCCCTCGCCGCTGACGAACATATCGCAGATTTTCTGGATCTTAGCGTCGTTGGTCTCGCTGTAAATGGTGGGTACGGGAAGGTCATTCTCGTCCTTGTCAAGGAAGTTGATGCCGTAGGAAGCGACAAAGTTGGGGCCTATCTCGCAGCACCAGCCGGTAAGACCGAATACGTCGTCATCCGTCTTGTACTTGCCGTCGCCGTTGAGCTCGTTGAGAACAACCTTGAGGTACTTGGTGAATTCATCGTGAGTCCATCTGCCGTCAAGAACAGCCTGATAGGGATATTCGAGATTGTTGTCTGTCATCATCTGCTTGTTGAAAAGCAGGATTGAGGTCTGGCTGATATTGGAAACAACTATATCGCCCGTGGTCATCAGCACCTTGTTGGCGAAGTTGAGCTGATTGAGGATGCCCTTGTCCCACCAGGGCTTTTCCAGATTGACATATTCAAGTGTGTTCCAGTCAATGAAAATGTGCTCGTAGGTAAGAGGAGTGAGACGGACCTGTCCGCCTGCGGCAAAATCAATGCCGTCATCGTCTGCGGTGATGGAGGTTCTGACAACGTTTACCCAGCCTTCGAGATCGCTGTTGTAGTTTTCCTCGAGCTTAATGCCGAGTCTCTCTTCGACTGCGGTGTTGCGGGCGTAAACCGCGTCGTTCATCAGGTCTCCGGCCTTTTCCTCTTCGTAGGTGAAATCGTCATAGGTGTAGTCGCCGAGATAGATGTGAAATGTGGAGCCGTCCAGATTCATATCCTCCGGAATGGAATCGGGTATTCTGGTTTCCTCGGGCTCTTCCGTTTCTTCGGACACCGTAAGGCTGTTGTCGGGAGTATCGCTGTTGACGTTATCCGCCTTTTCGGAACACGCGGCGCCGTATACCGCCATTGAAGCGATAATCAGAGCGCAGACAATGCGTTTGAAAATGTTTTTCATAATTACCTCACTGTATTTTATGTCTGTAAATGTATGCTGTTTGTTTCCGTAATCACAATCCGGAATTATACTATATGTCTGCGTGAAAGTCAACTGTCTATATGTAAATTCGAATTATTTATCCCGTCATACGCTCAGAAGCCTGTCGAGATACGGCTCGGCTCCCAGCAGCGCGCAGGCGGCGCGGTACCTTGCCATGATCTCGTTCCGTTTTGCCTCGGAAAGCGGTCTGTCGCGGAGTATGGCGCGTATCAGCACGTTTTTCGGCGTTTCGTCAGGGTCGATAAGCTCCATGGCGTTTACGCTGTAATTTTCGGCTTCAAGGCGAAGCGAGCGCAGAGAATCGGTCGCCGCGTCGCAGAGCTTCTGTTTCAGTATCGGATAATCGGTGATGAAGCCGAGAGCCTCGCTGTTCATCTGACCGAACATCTCGTGATGACAGCAGGGAGTGCTCATGATGATCCTTGCCCCGCTTTTCACTGCGCCCGCAAGCACGATATCGGTGGCTGTGTCGCAGGCGTGGAGCGAGATCATAAGGTCGGGACGGCAGGGTGGAACGAATTCAAGCGCGTTGCCGCTTATGAAATGCATTCCGTCATATCCGAGAGCTTCCGCTGCTTCGGCGCAGTAATTTATCACGTCGTCCTTGAGGTCAACGCCGTACATTTCGACCGTTCTGCCCTTTTCGGCGGTGAGATACCAGTACACGGCAAAGGTGAGATAGCTCTTTCCGCAGCAGAGGTCGCAGACGTTAAGCACTCCTTCCGACGGCAGACGGTCGTATATGTCGCCCACAAGCTCGAGAAAGCGGTTTATCTGGCGGTATTTGGCGCGGCGGCGGTCGAATACCCGTCCGTCGTCTCCGCATATACCGAGCTTTATCAGAAAGGGCAGAGCGGAGGGCTTGTCCAGAATATGCTCCTTGCCGCCGTCGAAGGAACGTAGAGCGGCGGTCTCACCGCCCTCTTTGATTCCGTTTTTGATATGGACGTTCCCGCTTCTGGATACCAGAACGGTGCAGCTGCCGGCTGTGGTTATGATATCCGTCTGACCGTAGGAGGACAGAGCGAGAGACGCGCACTCCGCGATACCGCCTTCCAGCGGAAGATTGCGATGAAGCGCCTTGTTGTCGCGCATGAAGCTTTCAAACTGCATCTCCGTTCCCTGTTTTGAGGAAAAGAGAGAAGCCACGGTTTTCAGCTCGGTTTTGTCGGAGGGACGGCTGAAAACGATTTTTTTCAGTATCCCGCGTTCCGAGCAGTCACGGATGACTGATAGGATTTTTTCTTTCATTTTTCAGTAATTTTCCATTTTCTTAACTTATTTTCGGCTATTGTGTGGTATCATTGTAGGGACGAATAAGCAATCATCCCATATTGAAAGGTGATCCGATTATGTCTGTTTCACGGAATAAACCTCTAAGAATACTGTCCCTCGCAATACTCTCCGCGCTCCTCATCTCATGTACCGCAAAGGAAGAAGCGGAAAGTCCGGAAAACTCCGAAGCGCAGACCGCCAAATCCGAAACCTCCTACGACTGGGGTACGCTTGCGCCGGAAGAGTATGACGCGGCGGACTATACCTATTCCTTTTCGCCCTACAGGATAACGGCGTCGGGAAATGCGGCTCTCAGCGAAACCGGATACGCGGGCTACTGCGCGCTTGTGGACGCTGTAACGTGCTATGCCGATTCGGTAAATATATATTCATCCGACGCGGACGCAATCGTGCAGACCCTGTACGAGTGTTATCCTCAGATAAGACTGGTGTACTCCCTTGAGTTTTCCTACCGCGAGGGCTTCGGGCCAAAGGCACAGCCTGTCGTGACCGATGAAGCGGGAAACGAAGAAACATCTGCTCTTCCAGAAAATCCGGAGGGACCCGACGGAACGCTGAAAATACTCTACTCCTGCGACGAGGCAAGCCACATGGCGGCGCTGGAGGAATTTTCGCGCAAATGCGCCGCGATACTCTGCAAGCTGAATATCGGCGAATACACCGACGAGGCAAAGGCTCTGCTGCTGTACAGCTGGACGGCGAACAACGTGGACGATATGACCGGAAAGCGAGTGTTTGCCTACGATTCAATTGTCGGAAACGGCGTGGTCGCGGGAGAGGACTGCTATATTGC
>JAZQNC010000045.1:0-3300 GCA_045627165.1 Eubacteriales bacterium | reverse complement strand
TCGGCTCTGAGATAAAAAGCTTCCTCGAACATCCTAAATTCATCAAACAGGTGAACGAAAACGCGCTGCGTCCCTATCTGACCTTCCAGTACTCCTCCCTTAATGAGACATTTTTCAAGGGAGTTTACAAGCTGCCTCCCGCTCATACGATAACTTTTGATCTCACCAACGACACCGTAAGCACCCGCCGCTACTGGGATATTGATTTCAATGCGGGGGACGAGAGCTTCGATGAATGTGTGGAGAGGCTGAACAGAGTCGTAAACGAATCTGTCGCGGCTCACAGGATAGCCGACGTCAAGGTCGGTACCTTCCTTTCGGGAGGCGTGGACAGCAGCTACATCACCGCAGCGATGATGCCCGACGAGACCTTCTCGGTAGGCTTCGATTACAATAAGTTCAACGAAACGAATTACGCCGCCGAGCTTTCCGATATTCTCGGCATAAAGAATTACCGTCAGCTGCTCACCGCGGAGCAGTGCTTCGACGCTCTGCCCACTATACAATACCACATGGACGAACCGCAGTCGAATCTTTCATCGGTACCGCTGTATTTTCTGGCTAAGCTGGCCTCGGAGCACGTTACGGTCGTGCTTTCGGGCGAGGGAGCAGATGAGATCTACGCGGGTTACGAGGAGTACAACGAGACCCCGCTGATGCGGAAATACAAAAAGCTAATACCGTCGCCGCTTCGCCGCGCGGCAGCCTCTGCCGCTTCTTCTCTGCCCTATTTCAAGGGACATGATTTCATAATCAAATCCTGCGGAAAGCCGGAAAAGTATTTCATCGGTCAGGCTCATGTGTTCGATGAAAATGAAGCGTATTCGGTACTCAGGGGAGCATACAGAAACGGACCGCTGCCCCTTGAAGTGGCAGGAGAAATATACAGCAGAGTATCGAACAAGGACGAGCTGGTGAAAAAGCAGTACCTCGACCTGAATCTCTGGATGCCGGGCGATATTCTTCTCAAAGCCGACAAGATGTCGATGGCTCATTCGCTCGAGCTTCGCGTGCCCTTTCTTGACCGCGAGGTCATGGCACACGCGCAGACGATCCCCTCACAGTACAAAATCAACGGTATCAACACAAAGGCAGTCCTCCGCGCCGCCGCAAATAAGACCATTCCCGACGACTGGGCGAACCGTCCCAAGGTGGGATTTCCCGTACCCTTCCGCTACTGGATAAAGGAAGACAGATACTATAACTACGCCGCCGAATATTTCAATGCGGATTTCGCAAAGGAGTTTTTCGATACCGGTTATCTGATGAAGCTTCTCGACGACCACAGAGCAGACAGAGCCAACAACGGCCGCAAGGTATATACGGCAATGACCTTCCTTATATGGTACAAGCGCTTCTTCATAGATGAGAAATAAATAACCGAACGGATGAGTATTTACTACAGAAAGGCTGAACTGTCAGATGAAAGATAATATAGTGCCCGTGCTTCTCGGAGCCGACCTCAACTGCTACAACGTTGCGAGAGCCTTCCACGAGGATTACAACGTAAAATCCTACGCATTCGGAAAATACGCCATAGGCGCCACAAAGAACAGCAAATTCATTATCTTCAAGCAGATAAACAACTTCGAAGAACCTCAGACCTTTGTATACATGCTCAACGCGTTTGCGGCTCAGCATGAGCGCGATTCGCTGATTCTCATCGCCTGCACCGATGAATATGCCTCGCTCATAGTTCACAACAAGGATGAGCTGAAGGGCTTCGTCATCCCCTACACCACGCCAGAGATTTTTGACGACATCACATCCAAGGCGAATTTCTACAGCTACTGTCAGCAGTACAACATCCCCTGTCCCGGCACCGTGATATATGATAAGGGCGAAAAGCTCGAAATACCATTTCAGTACCCCGTTATCGTAAAGCCGTCGTCGAGCATAAAGTACTGGCAGCATCCCTTCGACGGAATGAAGAAGGTCTACCGCGCAAAGAGCTTCGAGGAGGCCGAAAAGATAATCGCCGATATATACGCCTCGGGCTATGACGACAAAATCGTGATTCAGGATATGATTCCCGGCGACGACTCACACATGTACACCATGACCGCCTATTCAGACAAGGCGGGACTTGTAAGAATGATGTGCCTCGGTCATGTGCTTCTTGAGGAGCATACTCCCAAGGGTCTGGGCAATCACGCCGCGATCATAACCGAGGAAAACGACCGCCTCGCCGTAAGGCTCAAGAATTTCCTCGAGGGGATCGGCTTTGTGGGATTTTCCAATTTCGATATCAAGTTCGACGAGCGCGACCACACCTACAAGGTGTTTGAGGTCAACTGCCGCCAGGGACGAAGCAACTACTACGTCACCGCTTCGGGCAACAGCATCGCCCGCTGTGTTGTCGAGGAAAGACTTATCGGCACGGCATATTCGGGCTGCCACATAAACCGCAGCAAAATATACTGGAGATATATTCCCGACAAGATCGTATACAAATACTGTTCTCCCGAGATCGCGGCTCAGGTAAAGGAGCTTATAAAGGTAGACGAGGCGTACAATTCTCTCCGCTACCCCTACGACCTCAAGGGCAACCTCAAGCGCAGCGTCTGGGTAAAGATCCACGAGAGCCGCCAGGTGAAAAAGTTCGCGGAGTACTACCACCCCGAAGAGCAGTAACAGACATACAACCATACAACAAAAAGCAGGGGCATGTGTCCCTGCTTTTGCTTTTATTGTGTTTTTTCGGATTTGCAGTCAAACACTGCATTTTTCAAAAATAACATTGCCCCAGTTGCGGTTATTCCATACTATTCCGATATCACCGTCAGCATCGACAACATCAAAAATCACGGCAGGATAAATCGCATCCAGATCGACAAAATTGCCGAAGCTGTCTATTTCATACAATACCATACATATCTTATACCGTCCTATAACAAGACTTCCGGTATTCATTACAAAGTGATATGTCAGTTTTCCGCCTTTTTCGAGACTGAAAAGGTCATGGGCGTAGGAAGTACCTACGGGTATATCGTCATTTGTTCGTATCTCTACACGAAGACAGGGGGTGTTAATGTTATCCCTGCCTTCGATATCTATATTCATATCGAGATGCTCGGTAAAATTGTATATCGCTCTTGCTTTGTCGGTAAGAAGAACACGCGTAATCTTAGCTCTTATGTCCTTTGACAAATGTGACATTCTTTTATCGCGCAAATCTATATCGCTGCCGCTCACCTCGTCAACCGTGCCGAGATATACGTTTATGCCGTCTTCCACATCTCCGTCAAACACGACCTTGCCGTGGTCGAGGACGATCACTCTGTCGCAGAGCTGGCGTAT
>JAZQNC010000044.1:0-2901 GCA_045627165.1 Eubacteriales bacterium | reverse complement strand
CGTAGCGATCCTTCGCATTGACCTGAAACGCCGAGCGGCCATCCGCGTTCTGATTGAACGTAAAGGTACGTCTTCTGTCGCTGATTTTTGTATACGGAGTTTTTTTCTCTGTTTCGGCTTCCGTCACATTTTCGCTTTCCGAAGCCTCCGTTATTGCGGCTTCGGTTTCACTTTTCCCTTCTCCGCTTTGTTCTTCGCCGCATCCCGTCAGTATGCACGGCATAAGCATTGCGGCAAGCAGAAGAGCCGCCGTTATTTTCTGTATTGCTTTTGTCATCGTTTTTTCTCCCGTTGTATTTTCCTGAATTTTGGTGCAATCACGCTCTTGTTATTTTATATACGGCTCTGAAACAGGCTGATTTTCCGCTGACACGCACAAGCAGGGATTTCGTGGTGCGCATTGAGAAATCACTTGCCTCGGGCAGGTGGAATATAACCTTCTTTCCGAAAGCTCCGCTGTCAAGCTCAAGAGTCGTAAAGGCATTTCCTGTCCTCCAGCTCTCGCTGACCTTTCCGTCCGTGTCGCTTACCTGAGGCGAGAACATCCACTTCAGCGACGGATTTTCGGGATTCATTCCGAAAAATTCTTTTATTATTTCCGGCTTATTTTCATACTCCGGCTTTTCGCGGTCATCGAATATATGCACGATATAATCGTAGACGTGTTCCGTATCGGAGGTAAGAGTGTATTCATCGGTAAGCTTATCTCCGCAGAGCGTCAGTGTGCGCGTCTGTCTGACTCCGGGATAAAGCAGTCCCCTGTCATCCGATACCGTGACCGTCTGCGCATCGCCCGTACATTCAAACCTGCATGGCAGATCCTCTCCTATGCTCCTGCTGTCCCTGCCGTCAACCATAACACCCGAATGCGCCAGACGTGAACGGTTCAGTGTACGCTGGATATCGCTTGAAAATCCGTGCATTGAAGTGCGGTCAATTCCCTCAAAATCGCGGATTATATACTCTCCCATGCCTCCGAGAAGTATCGCCATCTGATCGGCGTTGTTGTGTATGCGGCTCCTTCCGCTGCGCATGGCAAGCACAAGCGAATCGCTGTTCCAGTATTCTCTTCCCTGTATTCCCTTGACAATCGAAACACCGAAGCTATCGTATATTTCGGTTTTGGCATCAGGCGGCATCACGTTGTCACCGATATCTCCGAGAGCAAGTCTTGACAGAGGTATTGCCGGATCCGCGCTGTTGCGCAGGAAATAACGCAGACATTCCGCTCTGTCACCCAAAGCGAAGTATGCGTTGCTGATAACGCCGATTTTTCCGAGTTCGGGATACGCGCCGTAATTATCTCCGAGAGGAACGAGCTTTTCATTCGGGAAAAGATAACCGGGAGCCTCGGTAAAGAAATCGGCAAGAGTATAGCCGCGGCTGTTTTTGTAGGCGTAGAGATCTTCCATACCCGCTTTTTCCAGCAAACACGCTGTCCGTGTCATAAAGGCAAGGGTAAGAAGATTGTATTTGAAGCTTGCCTCGATTCCGATTCCGCGGTCGGTCGCTCCGTCATTGAGATAGGTGTATATTCCCTCGGGATTGTTCAGTCCGTAGTTAACCCAGTCGGCACGGTCATAATACAGTCCGCCCATAATAACCGAAAGAGAATGCGCAAGCATGTGATTGTTGCAGTGCTGCCGTCCTACCCGTGAGGTAAGCCATTCCTCCTGGTTTGCCTTTATATCCATGACTATGCTTCGTGCGAAATTGTCGAGCTTCCACTGTTCCGCTTCGGTAAACAGCTTTCGTTTCGCGTCGAGCACCACAAAATAGCTGCTTATAAAATTGTAAAGGATAAGTCCGAGATCGCACATCACAAAAAGGTGAAGCGGATATTCTTCGGGCAGACGGAGCATACCGTCGTGTATCTCACCGTCGTATTCATCCGTATCAAAAAGCTCTGACGCAAGGGTAAGGTTATACATCCTTGTGATCATACCGCTCAGATATTTGCTGACTATTCCGTTGAAATTCTGGTAATTCGCCACGGAAGTCGAATGATCCATGTCGATATTGTACTCATACCATCCGAAATCGAGAGCCGGTATATCGCTGATTTTTCTGCCTCCGAGACTCTTTTCAAGTCTTTCACGGTATCTCTTTCCGATCTCCGTATTGTTCATTCTGTCACGGTAAAGCTCGCGTTCGCTTTCCGAGAAGAACAGCCCCTGACGCACCCTGTATTGAAGCATACTGTATTTTTCCTTTCGCAGAAATAAGTTTCTCTGCGATGAATTATACCACAACAACCGTTTTTTTGCAAGTAAATACTTCAAATTGAAAAATGACCCGAAGTGCGGGTCATTTTACAGTCATCTTAACTGTACGCGGTTATATGTTTTTTTCGTAGAAGGAGATTCCCGCCGCTATGACATAAGTCGGCGTGGTTCTTCCCTTTTCGATAAAGCCGTAGTAGATATTTCCATTTCTGAAAAGATCGGCTTTCTTGAAATAAACGCCCGTATCGGAATAAGCCGCGGTTACAATGTAATATTCGTTGCCCTCTGTCAGACCAGAAAATTCAACTTTTCTGTAACCGTCCGGAACTGACGCTCTGCCCGTCACTTCTTCAAGTGAGCTTTCGTTTAACTCATAACAGGTTTTTTCTTCTGCCATTTTACTCTCTCCTGTTATTAAATTTCATATACTGATACTGTTTGTCGTTTTATAAATCAGCTGCACCATTCGGCGCGTGTTGATAAGGATGTTTTTTAAGCTTTTTCATCACGCGCCGAAAACGAAATAAATCCCTGCCGGGATTTGTGAAATATCCTGCGGATGTGAAATACGCCTGCGGCGTGTGAAATGCCTGCGGGTGTGAAAAAGGGATTTATTTCATTTCACATTGTGAAGCAATATTTCACAATCGCTATGCGATTATTTCACATTTGCCGT
>JAZQNC010000043.1:0-16073 GCA_045627165.1 Eubacteriales bacterium | reverse complement strand
CGACGAGACCGGACTGGTGCTCCGCGACTTTCCGAGAGTATTTCTGCACAGAGCTTTCCCCTTTGAAAATCCCTACGAGTATATCTCGGTGCTCAACGGCGAGAACCGGGAGATAGGTCTTATCGCGGACGTTGCGCAGCTCCGCGAAGGAGACAGAGAGCTTGTGAAGGCTGAGCTTGACAGAAAATACTACACGCCGACAATAACTAAGATTCTGTCCATGAACGAGCGTTTCGGCTTCTCCTACTGGACGGTGGAGACCGAGGCGGGAGAGCGTACATTTACCATGCAGGACACCTACCGCAGCATACACCGCGTCAGCGGCACCCACATCTTCCTCAACGACGTTGACGGCAACCGCTACGATATTCCCGACGTGGAGGCTCTTGACCGCAAGAGCTACAGAAAAATAGAGCTGTATCTGTAACAGCGTTATTCCCTGCTGAATAACATAATACCTTACGGGTAAATAAATATGGAAAAACGAATTGAACTGATACAGAGGATCACAGGTCTGGAGGGCGGCATAAAGGAAGAGGACATTGTCGTTCCCTTCGGCTACGACCTGTATTCCGATGACCGCATAGAGACCTGCGACGGAATCGTATGCGTGACAAAGGACAGCGTGATATGCTGGGAAAACGGCAGTAAGGTTTTCGAGCTTTCGCTTTCCGAGATAGGCGAATTCAAGTGCCGCACCGGTATAGGCTGCGCCTTCGTTGAATACGTTATGGCCGACGGCGAGACCGACAAGGGCGGAGACCGCATACTCTGCCGCGGCACCATGACATACGCCAGACTTTTCGCGGCGCTGTGCAAGCGTCTCAACCGCTGGAGAAAGGGAGAGAGCTTCGACTACGGCTACGAGGAGGAGCTTGACCTCTACTGCCCGAAATGCGGCAGACCCTACCGTCCCGGCTCCCGTGTCTGCGACCACTGTGTGGATAAGAAACAGTATGTTTCCCGGCTCTGGGCGATAGCGAAGCCTCAGAGATTCCTCATATATATTTCTGTGGCGATGTATTTCGTCATTGCGGCGGTCAATCTGCTGGGACCTATGCTCAATCGCGTGCTTGTTGACGATTACATCATGGCGGAGAGCAAGCCGCTGCTTGCTAAGTTTGCCATCGTCATTCTGATGATGCTGGGACTGAACGTGGTTCAGAGACTGCTTTCTATAACCCGCTCGCTCATACTCGTCAGCGCGTCCAACAAGATAGTTGTGCGGCTTCGCCAGCTTGTGTTCGGCAAGATACAGGAAATGTCTATAGCGAGGATATCAAAGCGCACCGCGGGCGAGCTTATGAACCGCGTTACCGGAGATACCTCGGTGGTCAACAACTTCCTCACCCGTCAGATAGGCGACTGCATAGAGCAGGCTGTGACTCTCATAGCCGTTGCGATATTCATTTTCACCTACGACTGGAAGCTGGCTCTGATGATAATACTTCCCGCTCCCGCCGTCATCGCGGTGAACAAGGCCTTCTGGAAGTATATGCATCATCGCTGGCACCGTCAGTGGATGGACGAGGAGCACGCCAACAGTATCCTTCACGACATATTCTCGGGAATACGTGTGGTCAAGGCCTTCGGTATGGAAAAATACGAGGGCGTTCGCTATGACGAGTCCATAACCACACTCCGCGACACCTCCATAAAAAACGAGGCCTTCTTCGCGGTATACAATCCGATACTCAATTTCTTCATGGGAATCGGTCAGTTCTTCCTGCTCTACTACGCGGGAAGCCACATTATCTCTGGTGAGATGACTCTCGGATACATGATGCAGCTGACCTCATATATCAGCCTTATCTACGGTCCTCTCATGTGGATATCCAACCTGCCCCGTCAGATAGTCCGCCTTACGACCTCCATTGTCAAGATATTTGACGTTATCGACGAGAAGTCCGACGTTGCCGACGCTGCTGACGCAAAGGAAATCGAGGTCAATGGCAACATCGACATAGAGGGAGCTTCCTTCGGCTACGATGAGGCCGTTGACGTGCTCAAGGATATCAACCTCCACATCAAGCCCGGCGAGATGATAGGTATCGTCGGACGCTCGGGAGTGGGAAAATCCACGCTTATAAATCTCGTTATGCGTCTGTACGACGTGGACGAGGGCTGTATAAAGATCGACGGCACCGATATACGCGAGATATCCCAGGACAGCCTGCGCTCCCAGATCGGAGTAGTGCTGCAGGAGACCTTCCTTTTCTCGGGAACTATCTACGAGAACATCGCCTACGCCAAGGTGGGCGCCACCTATCATGAGGTCATTACCGCCGCTAAGCTTGCCGGCGCGCATGAATTTATCATGAGGCTTCCCGACGCCTACAACACCAAGGTCGGAGAGAGAGGACACACTCTTTCCGGCGGCGAACGTCAGAGAGTTGCCATTGCCCGCGCTCTGCTCCACGACCCCCGCATCCTCATTCTCGACGAGGCGACATCCTCACTTGACACCGAGACCGAGAAGCAGATACAGGATTCGCTCCAGCTTCTTATCAAGGACAGGACCACTCTTGCCATCGCTCACCGTCTTTCCACGCTCCGCAACGCTACCCGCCTTGTGGTGCTTGACAAGGGAACTGTCGCCGAGGTCGGCACTCACGACGAGCTTATGCGCAAAAAAGGAATATATTACGGACTTGTGATGGCACAGAGGCAGATGTCGAAGGTCGTTAAGGACTGACGGTATTTCGATACCATAATTTCGTTATTTATGTCACCGCGGAGAATATCTGCGGTGAATTTTTTCTCTGACTTATAGAGCTTATAGAGCAAATAATCAGAAAAAAGAAATTTTACTTGAATAATAGAGCGAATGATGTTATAATATAGTCAATGAAGTTCGGAAAACAAAACTGCTTTAATCAGGAGAATAATGAGATGAAAATACTGTTTCAGGGCGATTCCATTACAGACGTGGGCAAGAATGCCGGCTCGGGAAGCCTCGTTCCTATCGGTCAGGGCTATCCGCTTATCGTAAGCGCAAAGCTGGGAGCCGAGTATCCCGGTAAGTACACCTTCGTCAACAAGGGTATCAGCGGAAGCCGCATTGTGGACGTGTACGCCCGCATCAAGAGCGACTGCTGGAACGATCCCCCTCAGCTGTTCAGTATGCTTATCGGCGTAAACGACGTATGGCATGAGGTGGGCGGAAAGAACGGCGTGGACGCTGAGCGTTTCTACACGGTCTACAAGATGCTCGTTACCGATACGCTCAAACGCTTCCCCGATATGAAGATGATACTCATGGAGCCCTTCGTTCTCAACGCGAGCGCGACGGTTGGACTTGAAGAATATTTCCGCACAGAGGTAGCTCTCCGCGGCGAGGCCGTAAGGAAAATCGCCGAAGAGACCGACCAGTATTTCCTGCCTCTGCAGAACGTATTCAACGAGGCAGCGAAGCTTATGCCCAACGATTACTGGCTCGGCGACGGAGTTCATCCCACGCCTGCCGGTCATCAGCTTATCGCAGACGAATGGCTCAAGCTCTTTAACACAATAGAATTCTGAGGAGAGAGATATGCCTGATATAAAATATTCCGTATGGTCGAATTATTTCTTCGAGCTTGAACCCGAAGCGAAGATAGACGCTTTTCTGGATTGCGGCTTTACCTCATCCGAATTTTCAGACGAGGACGGCGCTATCCTGCTCGGACGCGGAAACGGCGAAAAAGAGGGATTGAAGCTGAAAAAATACGCGGACGACAGGGGATTTTCCTTCCCGCAGGGTCATCTGCTCCTCAGCGTTGATCTCACCTCTGACAGCTGCGCCGACACCCTCAAGGGCTGGCTCGATATGTTCATGGCTCTTGGCATCAGAGCCGGAGTGCTTCACGCTCAGGGCGGCGACAGAATATACGATTTTGACGAGTGCTTTGAGCGCAAGCTGAAAAACATATCCATACTCGCCGATTATCTGAAAGGCACCGATTTCGTTATCTGCCTTGAAAATCTCAGAGGAGAGAAGCGTCCGCAGACCGTTTCGGAGCTTAACCGCTACATAGACCCCATAGGCGACGCCAATCTCGGAATCTGTCTCGACACCGGACACCTCAATATCTGCCATGACATGGGCGAACGCTATCAGTCACAGGGAGATTTTATCCGCAGCGCCGGAAAGAGACTCAAAGCTCTGCATATCGCCGACAACGACACAAGCGGGGATCAGCATCTCATGCCCTACAGCAAGGGCAATGTCAACTGGACGGAGGTCATGGAAGCTCTCGAAGAGATCGGATATGACGGCCTGTTCAACATGGAGATACCCGGCGAGAGCCACGTACCCATGGCGGTAAAGAAAGCAAAGTGCCGTTACTGCGCAGAGCTGTGCAGGATAATGCTCGGTCTGGATAAGTAAGTCCGGTCAAATTCCAAAAACAAAACAGGCACGGCTCAGCATAACCGTGTCTGTTTGTGTGTAATATAATGGAGCGGGCAACGGGAATCGAACCCGCATTGCCGGCTTGGGAAGCCGGCGTTCTGCCACTGAACCATGCCCGCCTATCGTATCGGTCGAATACATCGTACTCCATAAATATATCACAATCACGCGCATTTTGCAAGCGCCGAATATTGGCTAAAAGTAAAATAAGTGTAAATGCGTAAACGCGTAAAAGCGCAAACGTGAAGAAAAGGACTTCAAGATGTCAGAAAACAAGAAAATTCCGGTGATCGTGTTTGCCGGCGGCTCCCACTCCGGCAAAAGCACCACCCTCGTTGAGCTGAGAAAGCTCATGAATCCCGAATACAGAGTTGCATTCGCTCCCGAAATCGCCACGGCCGTGTTCAGCGGACGTCCCGGCGACGATGTTGCCGGAGAAAACGTATATTACCGTCAGACCTATATCACCCGCGTGCAGCTGCTCATCGAGGAGCTGCTCAGAGACGGCAAGCCCGACGTTATCATATTTGACCGGGGTATCAGCGATATGCACACCTATGTTTCTGAGGATGAGTGCGCGAAAATTCTCGAATATCTGCACATGACGAATGATGACCTCAACAGCCATTACGATCTTGTGCTCTACTTCGAGACCATCATCGGCGATCCCAACGACGACAGGGACACCCTCCGCATCGAAAACAACATCGAGGACATTAAGCGCAATTCCGAAAGAGCGCGCAGATCCTGGGAGCATAACTGTCACATGGTACATATTCCGGTCATGGGTATCGGCGAGCGCACCGCTCTTGTCGCAAAGCGCATCAACGATTTCATGCACGAAGAGATTTTTATTCTGTGAGTGTCTGAAATCAGGCGGCATATCCGCACACGAAGAACAAAAATTCCACAGTCGAAAAACGGCTGTGGAATCTGTTTTTTTCGGATCATTTCGCTGTTTTGTAGGCGCGGAGCACCTCGAAGGCGAGAATGGAGGAAGCCGATGCCGCCGAAAGCGCGGCTGGAAAATCCCGTCCGTATTCGAGGCATACCCGGCGGTCGCAGAGCGCGGAGAGAGATCTGGAGATCCCCCGCTTTTCGCCGCCCACTATAAGCAGGATCGGACGACAAAGAGCGGTTTCGTACACCGATACGGCGTCGTCCTTGTCGGCGGCGACGATCGAGTAGCCTTTGGATTTCAGCAGAGAGGCGGCTTCGCAGGGATCGCCTGTGTACAGGTCCATACGCTCGGAGGCTCCGGCAGAGGCGCGGCAGACCACACCCGCCGCCGTCATCCAGTTTCTCGGCGGCAGAATCACTCCGTCACAGCCCGCGGCGTATATCGAGCGCAGAGCGTAGCCGAAATTGTAGGGGTCCTCCACTCCGTCAAGCATCATGTAAAAGCCGTTCTCCTTCGGAGCGGTGAGAGGGGAAAAGCTCCGTTCTCCGCAGAGGGCGATTATGCCGCCGTGGGAATTTCCCGTGGTATAACCCGATATCGTTTCGGCGTCGCTTTCCTCAAGGGTGAAGCCGTGCTTTGACGATACCGCACGGAGATAACCAAGCTCTCCTTTATGGGATGACGCTCTCTCACGGTCGTAGAGAACCTTTTCTATGGGACGGTCGTTTGTGCCGCTTTCCCTCGAAGCTATTACGGCGCGGATGGAGACCATTCCCTCCATCACCGCCGAGGTGAGAAAGCGTTCTTCTTCTTTTTTCATAATATATATACTGCTTATTGCTGTTCGTATGCCTTTTCGAAGAAATAGATCTGGCAGTCGAGACGCTCGCGTCCCGTGATGACGTGCTCGTATTCTCCGTTGGTGCAGAGAGTAGTGCGCTTTACATTGTCACGGAGCATAACGTCGGTCATGGCGGCAAGCTCGCCCGCGATGGTCCGGTCATATACGGGAGCTATTATCTCGATACGGCGGGTGGTGTTTCTCGTCATGAAGTCCGCTGAGCCTATGTATACCTTTCTCGTTTCGGGGTCGGAGCCGAAGATGTATATTCTCGAATGTTCGAGGAAACGTCCCACTATGCTGTATACCCTGATGTTTTCGCTGAGTCCGGGGATTCCGGGCTGGAGACAGCAGATGCCGCGGATGATGAGGTCGATACGCACACCCGCCTTCGAAGCCTCTATCAGCTCGTCCATTATCTCCTTGTCGGTGAGGCTGTTCATCTTGAAGCGCAGATAACCCGCGCTTCCCAGCTTCACCTGCTCGCGGATGCAGCGGATGACGTTGTTTTTCAGACAGTTCGGAGCCACCCAGAGATGACGGTAGCTCTCGCCCTGAAGTCCGAGGGTTATGTTGCGGAAGAAGTTTACCGCGTCGGTGCATATACGGCTGTCGGAGGTCATTATGCCCACGTCCGTATAGGATTTCGCCGTCTTTTCGTTGTAGTTGCCTGTGCCTATGTGGGTGATGTATTTAAGCTCTCCCTCGCGGCGGAAGGTGACAAGGGTGATCTTTGAGTGTATTTTCAGTCCGTCTATTCCGTAGATGATATTGCAGCCCGCGTCCTCCAGCTTTTTCGACCAGTTGATGTTGTTGGCCTCGTCAAATCTTGCTTTCAGCTCCACCACAGCGGTGACTTCCTTGCCGTTTTCGGCGGCGCGGCAGAGACTGTCAACAACCTCGGAATTGTTGGACAGGCGGTAGAGCGTTATCTTGATGCTGATGGCGTCGGGATCGTCGGCGGCTTCACGAAGAAGCTTGAGATAGGGTTTCATGGAATAAAAGGGATAGCTGAGGAAGAAATCCTTTTCCATGACGCGCTCCATTATCGAAGCCTTTTCGTCAAATTCGCGGCTGTACTGCGGAAGCAGAGGAGAGTAGAACAGTCCCGCATCCGTGTTCGATACCGATACGAGCCTGTCCTCGTTGGCAAATACGTAGCTCATGTCAAGCGGACATTCGGAACCGTAATGCTCTCTTTCGGTAAGACCGAAGGAGGTGAGCATATTGCGCACCAGCTTGTCGCTGTGACGGTGACAGCCGAAATAGGTCTCCATGCGTACCGGTTCGAGCTTTTCGCGCTTTTTCACCATGCCGTTGACGTATTCGCGGTAGTCCAGCTCGTCGCTGCGGAAGTTGTCGTCCACCTCTATATCCGCGCTTCTCGTTATGCGGATAACCGCCTTTGCCGCTATGGAATAGGACTTGAATATGTCTCCCGCGTAGCGGAGGATTATATCCTCGGCAAGCACATAGTCGGCTATGCCGTGGCAGGAGGGCAGGAATACCGTGCGTATTGCCTTGCCCGGCACCGGAATTATTCCGAAGCTTGCCTTCGCGTCCTTGAAGGTGACTACTATATAAAGCTTCTTGTTGTCGAGATGGGGACAGGGATGCTTCGCGTCCACTATCTGCGGCATGAGCAGGGGAAGCAGCTCGTTTTTGAAATATTTCTTGAGAAATTTGCTCTCGTCTCCCTCGAGGGATGAGATGCTGCGGTGGAATATGCCGTGCTCGCCGAGCCGTCGGGTAACGTCGGCAAAATACACGTCACGGAGACGGTAAAGGGGACGGGCCCCCTTATAGATAGCGTCCAGCTGCTGAGCGGCGGTCATTCCGGTCTTGTTGTCGGGAGTGTCGTCGGGATTGTGGGAACGGTCGTACATACTTCCGGCGCGCACCATGAAAAATTCATCGAGATTCGAGGTAAAGATTGCGATGAATTTCAGCTTTTCGTAATCGGGTACCGAGGCGGACTGGGATTCCTCAAGCACTCTTTTGTTGAATTTGAGCCATGAAAGCTCTCGGTTAATATAATTGTTGCTCATATTATCTTTATCTGTTGCGGCAGAGGTGTGTTACCTGTTTGTTTCGATAAGCTTCTGTGTCAGATAGCCTTCTCTGATTCCGGTATTGGAGATAACTATATCGGTTATTCCGGCGGCGGAGAGTATGCGGCGGATAGCGATCATGCCGGGAATTATGGTGTGGATGCGCTCGGGAGCCGCGCGGAGCATCATGGCTATATCCTCGTGGCCTGGATTTTTGATCTTGTCGTATACCGCTTTCAGCTCATCTGTGGTCATACGGCAGGTGGGCTCGGAGGTGCCTCCGCAGTATACCATGTCGCGGAGCTTTCCTGCGGTACGGCCTGTGCCGCCTATGAGATAGGCAGTACCTCCGTAATTGCCGAGCCAGCAGATATCGCGCATCGCCCTGTCAACCGAGGCCTTTATCGCCTTTATCTCGCTCTTTGTGGGTATCACGCCCTCCACGTTTTCGTGGTAAAGGGAAAGGGAACCGAAGGGCAGGCTTACCGCTCTGACGGCCATTGCGTCAACGAAGCCGAGAAGCTCGGTGCTTCCTCCGCCCATGTCTATCATGATGCCGCTTCGGATATCCGAAAATGAGAGCTTGAGTCCGGCAAAGGAGAGCAGAGCCTCGCTTTCGCCGCTTATCAGGTCTATCTCGACGCCCGTATGGTCGCGGATGACGCGGAGCACGTCGGCGGAGTTTACCACTCCGCGGAGGCTCGCTGTGGCAAAATATCTCGTCGCGTCGCACTTCACGTTGCGGGCGAATTTCTCGAAGGTGGTTATTGTGGCGAGAAGCTTGAGTATTCCCTCCTCGGACATTCTGCTGTTGTTTACGTAGCCCAGCAGACCGGGAGTATCGGTCTGGGTAAGTATGCGTTCGTAATGACCGTCCTCAACGTCGTAGATGTTCATGCGGACGGTATTCGCGCCGATGTCGGTAACGGCATATCTCATTTTGTTTTCTTCGCCTTTCTCTTTATGGTTTCTGTCGTATTTTGCGCGCGGGACTCAGACTATCCGGAAAACATAGAATTTCAGATAATCGGTTTCGGGAACTCCCCGCAGAATCGGGTGATCGGGGGACTGCTGATGCACCAGACACTGCTTCAATGAAAAGCCCGCGTCGTGAGCCGCTTCGTCTATCATCTTTCTGAAAAGGTCGTCGCGCATGAAGTGGGAGCATGAGCAGGTGGCGAGCCATCCGCCTCTGCCGAGAAGCTTCATTGCGCGGTAGTTTATCTCCTTATATCCCCGCTCGGCGGAATTGACTGTTTTCCTGCTCTTTGTAAAGGCGGGAGGGTCGAGGATTATGAAGTCGTAGGGTCTGCCGCCCTTTTCCTCCAGCCGCGGAAGAAGCTCGAAAACGTCCTCGCAGAGGAAATCCATTCTGTCCTCGAGACCGTTGAGCGCGGCGTTTGCTTTCGCCATTTCGACCGCGCTTTCGGATACGTCCACCGCCGTGACGTGAGATGCTCCGCCCATTGCGGCGTTGAGGGCGAAGGAGCCGGTGTGGGTGAAGCAGTCAAGCACCTTTTTGCCCATTGCCAGTCTCGCAACCTCGGCTCGGTTGAATTTCTGGTCGAGGAAATATCCGGTCTTCTGACCGTTTTCAAAATCCACGCGGTATTTAATTCCGTTTTCGGTGATCACGGTAACGGTATCTCCGCTGTGGGGTATCGCTTCCGACCAACGCTTGAAGCGGGGAAGCCCCTCGCTGTCGCGCAGGGCGATGTCCTCGCGCTCGTATATGCCGCGTATAGCATATCCGAATTCGGCGAGTATATCGCGCAGCTGTACGAAAAGCCTGTCCTTGATGAGGTCCATGCCGTAGGACGCGATCTGCGCCACAAGCACGTCTCCGAACTTATCGACTGTGACTCCGGGCATACCGTCCGCCTCGCCGAAGACAAGGCGGCAGGCAGACAGGTCGCCCCGCATTACGGTGAGGCGGTAGTCCACGGCGTATTTCAGCCTGCGGTACCAGAAGGCGTCGTCGAAGGTCTCGTTGGCGTTGTCACTGAGTATCCTTACCTTGATTTTGCTGTTTTCGCTGTAAAATCCAGCTCCCAGCCAGCTGTCCTTCTGCGAGAACACGTCGCATATACAGCCGTTTTCGATCTTTTCGCAGGAAGCCGAGGTTATTTCGTCTCCGTACACCCATACATGTCCTTCACGGAGAAAATTTTCTCCCTTTTTAGTGATATGTACCGACGGAAAGTTTCTTATCTGTTTCATAAATACCGTTTTATCCCCGCAGGGATCTGCTTTGAAAAATGATTTACAGCTGCTGATTGAGCAGCATTTCGGTGTACTGCTCACGGGAGATGAGCACCGTCCTCGGTTTCTGACCGTCGGGAGGCGATACATAGCCGAGAGTCTGCATATCTCTTATGATGCGCTTCGCGCGCTGGAAGCCTATCTTCAGCTCAACCTGCAGCGTCGAGGAGGATATCGTTCCCGAATGGACCGCCAGCTCGAGAGCCGCCTTGAACATGGGGTCAAGGTCGTTTACCGGAGCTTCGTCCTCGTCGTCGGTTATCTCGTCCTTCTGCTTGCCGGATACGCACTTGGCGGCTTCGCGCTCGATGCTCTCGATCACGTCGTCGTCGTACTCGCCCGCGCCGTAATGGGACTTGATATAGTCTATTACTCTGTCTATCTCGGCTTCGCCGACATACGCGCCCTGCACACGGGTGGGCTTTGATGAGCCTACCGGAGCAAAGAGCATATCGCCGCGGCCTATGAGCTTTTCCGCGCCCGTCACGTCAAGAACGGTACGGGAGTCCACCTGAGAAGCCATGCGGAAGGCTATACGGGAGGGCACGTTTGCCTTGATAAGACCTGTGATAACGTCAACCGAAGGACGCTGCGTACCGATGATAAGATGCATACCGGCGGCGCGCGCTTTCTGAGCGATACGGCAGATGGATTCCTCCACGCTGTCGCGCGCCATCATCATAAGGTCGGCAAGCTCGTCGATAATGATGAGTATCTGCGGAAGCACCTCGCGGGAGGGGTCGTTTGCGGCTATCTTATTGTAGCCCACAAGGTCGCGCATTCCCACTTCCTCGATGAGGGTGAAGCGGCGTTCCATTTCTCCCACAGCCCATGCCAGCGAGCCCGCCGCCTTTTTCGCGTCGCTCACTACCGGAACGAGCAGATGGGGAAGACCGTTGTATATGTTCAGCTCGACCTTTTTCGGGTCAACGAGTATCAGCTTTACCTCGTCGGGGGTCGCCTTGTAGAGCAGGCTGACCAGCAGGCTGTTTATGCACACCGATTTACCCATACCGGTTGCGCCGGTAACGAGCAGGTGGGGCATTTTGAATATGTCGATGTAGACGGGGTCGCCCGCAACGTCCGCGCCGAGGCAGAGGTTTATCCTGCTCTTTGCCTCGCGGAACTGATTTGTGTCGATAAGCTCGCGCAGCCATACCGTGGAAACCACGCGGTTGGGCACTTCTATGCCGATTGCCTGTTTTCCGGGGATAGGAGCTTCCATGCGCACGCCCGTGGTGCCGAGGTTGAGCGAAATGTCGTCGAGGGAATTGGTCACGGAACGAACACGCACACCCTCCTGCGGCACAAGCTCGTAGCGGGTGATCGTAGGTCCGCGGGATACGTTGACTATCTTCGTGCGCACCTTGAAGGAGGCGAGGGTATCCACAATACTCTTGGCTGTGGATTGCAGCTCCTCGCTTATGTCCTCGTTTGAAGGAGGGGGCGCGGAATCAAGAAGGGTTATTGGCGGGAAGGAATAGGGCGGACGCTCCGCCTTTACAGGCTTGACGATGCTTTCGTCGGGAGGAAGGATTATTTCGTCGCCGCCGTCTTCGTTTTCGGTCATGCCTTCTTCGGTCTGTTCCGCCGTCTTTTCGGATATGCTGTCCTGTACTCTGCGGATAAGCTCGTCGGAGAGGGGATTGTCGGAAACATCGGGGTTTTCGGATATCTCGTCGGCGATGTCTTTGAGCAGCTCGATGCTGCCGGTGTCGAGGGAACCCCTGTCCTCCTCCTCGTCTTCGGATACCGGACGGGACATGGCTTCTTCAAAGGCGCGTTTGTCTATGACCTCGGAGGAATCTCTGTCCACCTTGTCCTGCTGTTCGTCGAAGTCGAAGTCGTAGCCCTCCAGTGCGGAGACGTTTTCGCCGGCGGATATGATCTCGTCGTCTGCGGAATCGGCTTCATCTCCGCCGTCATCCGGGTCTATGATGCTGAGCTTGCCCACGTCCACCGTTTTGAGCGTGCTTTTTCCTCTGTTTGCAGCTGACGATGCGGCGGTATTTCCCGCGGCGGTATCGCTGCCCGCAAGGACGGGACGGCGAAGGGAGTTGACCACTCCGAAATCCACACCGTCGCGGCTGTAGATGTCCTTATCGGGGCTGGGCTGGATGAAGCTCCCCGCCACGAAGCCGTCAGTATTTTCGTTTTCGCGGACATTCTTTTCGGATTTTCTGCGCTTTCCGGAGGACGGAGACGCGGGAATATCGCCTGTGGTATATATGCCGGCTTCGCCCGCGAGCGACTGGGCCATTTTTTCACGGTTGCGGGTAAGGGCCTCCTTTTCCGCTTCCTGCTCCGCCATGCGTCTCTCTTCCTCGGCTATGCGGCGTTCTTCCTCGGCACGGCGTTTTTCTTCCTTTGCTTCGAGCTGCGCCTTGATCTGTGCTTTGCGCTGTTCGGCAACGCGCTGATTTTCCTCGTTTATCTCGGCGATGGCTTCCTTCCTTGCCTCTATCTCAAGCTGACGCGCGCTGCGGCTTGCGGTGATCTGACCTCTTATGGCGATAAAGAGGGAGTAAGGGGTGTAACCCGCCGTGAGCAGCAGGAAGAGAAAGAGGGCGGTTATCGTGATGATCAGAGTTCCGGCCTTTCCGGTAGCCTTCATCATAAGCCAGCCGAAGGTGGAGCCTATTGCTCCGCCGCCGACAGACAGACCGCCGTCTTTATAAAACGCGGTGATGTCGTATTGCTCCGAGGGGGCTGTCGCAACGTGCGAGAGCACCGAGATGAGAGTTACCGACATAAAGCCGAACAGCATTCTCAGTCCTCTGCTTCCGTTTACCGCGTCGCGCCGCCAGAAGAAAGCCACTGTCAGCAGCATCGGCGGTACGAACCACGCACCAAAGGAGAAAAGTCCGAAGATCAGGGAATGTACCATGTCTCCGAATTTTCCCATGAGCGAGATGAAGCAGAAAAACATGATTATCGCCAGAAAAGCGACTGCAATGGGCATGAAGGTGTTCTTCACGGAGGAGGGGTCCTCGCGCTTCGCGGAGGATGAAGCCTTCTTCGCGGGAGTTTTTTTCGCGGAAGACGACGCTTTGGAATGGGACGAAGATGACTTTTTCGCGCCTGACGAAGATGTTTTCTTTTTCTGTTCTGCCATATATGCTCACTCCCTTCCGCGGTATGAAAATCGTGTGTATATGTTTACGGGCATACTGTAAAAGTTGACGTTGAGGGTATGCAATTTAGTGATTTTGCCTTTCCTGAATGTATGGTTGTGTCAGTCGATGACCGTGAGGTCCGCTTCGGTAAAGCCGCAGCTTTCGGCGAAGGGTCCCGCAGCTTCCTGTCCCTGAAATTCGCTCAGTTCGTGAGCGTCGGAACCGAAATGGAAACGGCAGCCGCACTCCGCCGCCACGCTGTATATGCGGCGGTACTCGTCGAGAAGCATGGGGTGAGTGAATATGCTGAGATTTATCTCCACGCTCTTTTCATGCTCCTTTGCAATCGTGAAGCACTCGGCGAGCCTGTCATGCTCGAAGGAACGGAGGATATTGAGGTTGTTGTCGTCGGACTCGTCGCCGAAGCCTATAGTCACGAAGGGGTGAGCGATACCGGTGGGAACGCCAAGCTCCACCTGAGCAGCCTCGATGAAATTGGAATAGAACCATTCGTCTATCTCGGCGTAATCGTCGTTTGCCACAGACGAGGGGATAAGGAAGTCCTTCATGTGGAAATGATCCGGCGGGATGAGCACAAAGGCAAATTCCTTTGCGACCTTCGGTGTTGTGGCGCAGATTCCACCCTTTACGCCGCACATTCTGCTGCCGATGAACTCGGTCTCGGCTCCGAAACGTATCTTTATGTCTTCGGGCAGCTCCCTGAGCTGTTCTTTGAGCTGCACAACGTGCTCGAAATTCTGAGCGGCGTACCAGCCGGGAGCGTCGGGAACGTTGTCGTCCCAGAAATGGTTGGTAAAGCAGATCGTGTCTATACCTTTTGCTCTCGCGGGAGCGTAGTATATTTCGGGAGCGGAGGTGGGAGCCGCGCAGAGCGACAGCGAGGTGTGAACGTGTAAATCGGTATGTACTTTCATGTTGTTTCCCTTTCGTTATGCGGAATATATCATATCCTGTATTATTTTGTTTTCTTTCTTTTGTCCCTGAGCCTTGTAAAAAAATCCTGCATCAGAGCGCGGCATTCCTTTTCGCACACTCCTCCGGTGATCTCCGGTCTGTGATTGAGGGGGTAGGAGTTGAAATTCATCAGCGAGCCGAAGGAGCCCGCGCGGCTGTCGTATGCCCCGAACACAACCCTTTTTATCCTCGAATTGACGATGGCGCCGGCGCACATGGGACAGGGCTCAAGCGTCACATATAGGGTGCATCTGTGCAGCCGCCAGCCGTGAAGAGAGGTGCAGGCCTGTTCTATGCACATCAGCTCGGCATGTCTCAGGGCGTTGCGGTCGCTTTCACGGCGGTTGTATGCCGAGGCTATTATCTCGTCTCCGCAGACGATCACCGCGCCCACCGGAACCTCGCCCTCGCCGAAGGCTTTTTGTGCTAATTTTATTGCGGAATTCATATAAAATTCATCAATATTCCGCTGATTAGTGGTATAATCTGTCATGGCAGTTTATTCGTAAACTATTGTGTGTAGGAATGATACCCGGGACATTACTACATTATTATATCACAACTTTTTGAACTTAACAAGGAGAATTTGTCATTTCTGCTCTGAGAAAATACAAAAACAGAAAAAGAAGCGGCAGAGGCGGGAACGGCGCGCTTATCTTTCTGATGATAATTGTCGTTGTCATCGCGCTGACGGCGGCCGTGTTTTTCTTTTATCCCGCTGATCGGCTGAAGGGTTCGGGTATTACCGCGGTATACGGACTGTATGACGGAGAAGAGCTTGTCTGCCGCATCGAAAGTCCGGACGTTTTTGAATACGCCCGCGGACTCGCCGCCGAGGACTATTACGCCGAAAGCGGAAAGCTTTACAGCTTCAACGGGTATTCTCTCGCCGCCATGAAGTCGGACGGCGGTGAGATATGCTCTCCCGAACGCTGCGCCTCTCTCATGCTTTCGCGTATAGACCGTTCGCTCACCGGCGCGTGGGCGTTAAAAATTGACGGAGAGATAATCGGCTGCTGTGAGACCGCCTTTGAGGTCAGCGGCTGCGTGTCGGCTCTTCTGCGCGAGGAGACCGATTATATAGAATCCTGTATACATAAAAAGGGAATGATCGGCGTTTCGATAAACGGAGAGGTCTCGGTCGAAGAGGTCATGGTCGATAAGACCTCTGTCATGAGCGGTCAGGAGCTTGCAGAGTATCTCCGTTCGGTAAAGGAATGTGACTACAGATGGCTGGGCGAATACGACGACGCCATGAACGCCGCTTCCGAAGCGATAAACGAGCGTGAAAACATAAACATGGACGTTCCGCGGTATATCGAGCGCGAGGACCGTGAGGATATGCTGGCGGCGGAAAACGACCGTCCCGACACCGGACACGACCGCAGTATACATTCATGGGCGGTATGCACACGCTCCGCCGGGGATTCGCTGATACGCTTTACCTACACCTGCCGTTATCCCGAAATGGTGTATACTCCCCGTGAGACGAAATATATCGGTACCGACGACCGTCTTGTGGGCTACGAGCAGG
>JAZQNC010000042.1:0-10316 GCA_045627165.1 Eubacteriales bacterium | reverse complement strand
TACATTCTCCACAGCTTCGGGAGCATGAACTTGAATATGCAGACTATCAGCGGTACGGGGATATAAACTATAAGCGTCAGCTTCCAGTTGATCGAGAACAGGAAGATCGACAGACCTATGAAGTTCAGCGAGTTGATTATCAGGTTCGGAACGTCGCTTATGAAGAAGCCCCTTATATTCTCCGCGTCGGTATTGACACGGGTGATAAGACGTCCGGTGGCGTTGTTGTTGAAGAAGGACAGCGACAGTCTCTGCATTGCCGAGAAGATGTCCAGCTTCATGTTCAGCGTGACTCTCGTGGACATATGGGCGTTTGCCACGTTGTGCAGGATGTTTATACCCAGCGAGAGCAGAGCCATTCCGAATATGACGGCGATGAGGATGTACACGTACTTTTCCTCGTGGAGAGTACCGACTTCCTTGCCGTCCACTATTCCGGGAGCCTGGATAACCTGGTCAACGAAGATGAGGTTGTTGATTATAGGATTGACCAGCGAGATCACCGAGGTCATTACCAGGCAGAAGAGTATCATGCCGAACTGCCATTTGAAGTCCTTGAAATAACTCAGCAGACGGCGGGTAACGGCGTGCTTGTTGGTGCAGTTTTCGCAGATACGGCGGTTCTGGTCCTTGTAGCGCTGACCGCATTTCGGGCATTTGAGGTTGAACTGCTCGAAGATCGGGTCCTCCGCGCTTATATCGTCGCCGCGTTTCAGGCGGTCCATGATGTCGATGAATGCAAAGAGCTTTTTCTTGCGCGCGTTCGTCGAGAACGCGATAACTATTGTCTCTCCCGAATTTTTGCGTTTTTTCTTATCCTCGGGAGTCTCGGCGTCCTGCTCCTCCTTTGTGGCAGGCTCGGGAATCGCGTCGAGCTTAGAAAGCAGACGGTTTGACGATACGAAGTTGTCAACGTAGGTGCCGGAAAGACGGTCTATCTCATAGGACGTAAAGGAAGCGTCCCTGAAATGGCCCGGCACCGGCTTGCCGTTGTCCTTCGCCTTTTTGCGGCGGTAGACGGTTTCGGCATCCGACGTCAGTGACATGACGTACATGAGCCGCTTAGTCATATCGAGAGCGATCCAGGTCTCACCGAAATCTCCCTTGACGTCAAGGTCAAGCTCAAGCGCGAGGACGATATCCTCTTCGCTGATACCGTGTCCGGCAAATCCTTCCTTAGCCTCGATCGACAGCTCTTCAAGCGGAAGCATGGTATTTATCACCCCTTGATTCTGTTTGTTTGCCATTATATTCACAATGGCAACCGTTTTACAGGCGGCACACCGCATTGAACGGTGTATCGCCTCTATCATACCATATTATTTTATTTTTTCAAGTACTTTCGTGAATTTTATTCCCAAAAGATTTGTTTCATTTTCGTTACATTAGGAAAACGGGCAAAAATAGAAGGAGCCGCTCCGAGAGAGACAGAACGGCTCCAGTGAGAAAGAAGAAAGGAGATTATGAAAAAGAAGTAATACCGAATCAAATCGTGCGGTCAGTTCTTACCGCATAACTAATATACCATACATTGCCCGAAAAGTCAAGTAAAATACGAAAATTTAATTGTTAATTCTGCATTTTTTTCCGCCGTAAACCGCGGCGTATTCGGTTCGGGCGATAAAACTGTAAAATTCCGCAGAAATGTCGCAAAAACTATTGCAATTTGTTAAAATTTATGGTATGATAAGCATTGCCAAAAACGCAAAATAATAATATGAAAGGTGGCAATTACAATGAAAAAGTTTCTTGGCATCTTCATCGCTGTCGCTATGATACTCAGCATCAGCGTATGCGCAGCTCCCACACTTCTCTGGGACTTCGGCGAGGATTCCGATATCGAGGATTCCATGGGCGGCAAATCCGCAGCGAATACCCTTGACTTCTACGCAGAGGGCGATTACGAAGTGTTCATCGCTTCCGGCAACGACCCCTATGTTTCCATAGACACACCTATGGACAGCGTTGACCAGGTTCTCTGGTGCAAGGTATGCGTAAAGAACGAGTCCCCCGCAACCGCTATCGAGCTCTTCGCTCACACCAACGGCAGAGACCTCACCGGTTCCGAGTGCACACACATCGATATTGAACCCAACATGACCGAGTTCAAGACCTTCACATGCTACATCCCCACAGCTAACGTTGAAACCGTTAACGCTTACAAGGATCCTCAGTACGCTATCGACGAGTTCTACTGGGAAGGCACTGTTGAATGGATCCGTCTCGATCCCATGTGGCAGGAAGGCGATGACGGCAGCGACGCAGGCGGAAGCATGTCCGACGGCGACACAATCAAGATCGACTGGATCGCATTCTTCTCCTCCGAAGCTGACATGAACGCTTACAACGGCCCTAAGGCAGCTGAAACTCCCGCAGAGGCAGCTCCCGCAGAGGCTCCCGCAGAAGCAGCAGACGTAGTAGTAGCTCCCGCAGCTCAGACAGCTGACCTCGCAGTAGTTGCTATCGTTGCTCTCGGCGCTCTCGCAGCAGCTAAGAAGCACTAAGCTTCATTTACGATCAATCTGATTAAGCTTATTTAATCGGGGACACGTCCGAAAGGGCGTGTCTTTTTTTGCGCTTGCGGCAAGGGGATGCGTATACGGGGCTTGCCGCCCCGCACCCCGCCAAGCCTTTGAAAAGGCTTGACCGAAACTTTTTATACGTTTGTCTTGTTTATTATTTGGGGGCGGCAGACACCACTGCGTTTCCGCAAAAAAAGCCTCCGGAGCGAACCGGAGGCGGTTATTTATGCTGTTTTACTCAGACGATTATCTCTTGGAGAGAACGTCAGCTTCGTACTTCTTAACGTCTGCGAGCCATGCTTCGCCGACAGGAGCGCCCTGCTTTGCGCAGTAGTAGTTCCATACGCCTGCGAAGGGCATTGTCTTCTGCTCTTCAAGGAGAGCGAGACGGCTGGTGTAGTCGCCTTCAAGCTCAAGCTGCTTGAGCTTTGCGGTAGGCTCGAGAGCTGCCATAAGGAGAGCCTTCTGCATATTGCGGGAACCGATTACCCATGCGGCGATACGGTTGATCGAAGCGTCGAAGAAGTCGAGACCGATGTGAACTCTTCTCTCGTAGCTGTTGCGGAGAATTTCCTGAGCGATGGTCTTGAGCTCGTCGTCGAGGATAACAACGTGGTCGGAGTCCCAGCGTACAGGGCGGGAAACGTGGAAGTTTACGTCGTCGATGAAGAGGAGCGCGGAGGAAATCTTATCGGAGCAAACCTCTGTGGGGTGGAAGTGACCGGTATCGAGAGTGAGGACCTGGTTATACTTTGCGGCATAGCCGAGGCACATTTCGAGAGAACCGATCGTGCAGGACTCTGCGCCGATACCGAATACCTTAGACTCGATAGCGTTGAGGTTGAGAGCTCTGTTTTCGCCAGCGAAGATCTGCTTCCAGGAATCATACAGACGTGCGCGGTAGCCGGCGCGGTCAACGGGGATATCCTTGAATCCGTCGGGTACCCAGTAGTTTGTCATAGCCTGACCCAGCTCGGAGCCGAAATACTCGGCGATCTTGCGGGACGCGATGCAGTGGTCGATCCAGAACTTGCGGATCTTCTCGTCGTGATGGCTGAGTGTGAAGCCGTCTGCGGAAAGAGGATGAGAGAAGCAGGTGGGGTTGAAATCGAGAGCTATGCCCTGTTCCTTTGCCCACTGAACCCAGCTTGCGAAGTGCTTGGGCTCGATCTCGTCACGGTCAACCTTCTGGCCGCCGTTGTCGAGGTAAATAGCGTGGAGAGAGAGACGCTTCTTGCCGGGAATAAGGGAAGCTGCCTTCTCGAAGTCTGCGCGGAGCTGGTCGATGGTTCTTGCGCGGCCGGGGTAGTTACCTGTGGTCTGGATACCGCCGGTAAGGTCGCCGTCGGGATTTTCGAAGCCGCGGACGTCATCGCCCTGCCAGCAGTGCATGGATACGGGAATATTGGCAACGCGCTCGATGGCGGCGTCAACGTCTACGCCTATGGCAGCATAAGCTTCCTTGGCGTTTTCATAGCATTTTTCAGGACACATTTTTGTTTTCCTCCAGATTGTGTTTTGTATTTTGATTTTAATATGAGCAGTACTCTTGTGAGCTATTGCGTCCGTGTTACCTCTTTCGTCATAAAATGCTGCGCATTTTATGCCACCTTCCCCAAAGGGGAAAGGCTCGGCAACAGGACAATTTTTTCAGGCATATCTGAATGCAAACGATAATTCAATGCGCTTATCCCAAAGCCTTCCTCTCCGAGGAAGGTGATACCGCCGCAGGCGATACCGGAAAAGTTAAAGGAGCACCATCTTTATTTTTGCATACCTTGCTTTTCCGAACGAGAAAGTTCATAATTACACAAATTATCTTGTTTTTTCACTTCTCTGTCAATACAGTCACAGACAGCGGAAAAATTATTGTCAACTTCCGAATTGTCAAACCGTATTACCGAAATGCCGTAGCTTCCGAGTATATTTGTCCGCTCAGAATCGCGGTATTTTGTCTCACGATGCTGAGAACCATCCAACTCCACGGCAAGTCTGACCTGCGGACAGTAAAAATCAACAATAAATTTATCTATCGTTACCTGTCTGTGAAATCGTACAGGATATGTACTCAGATAATCATACCACAGGTGTTTTTCCTGCGTAGTTGCTTCTCTGCGCAGCATTTGCGCACGTTTGGTAAGCGAACCGTTATGTTTAAAATTCTGCACAACCAAATGAAATATTATGCGGCAAAAGATGATTTTAACTGTTTGCCCAATCACCTCTTTCGTCACAAAATGCTGCGCATTTTATGCCACCTTCCCCAGAGGGGAAGGCTCGGCAACAGGACAAATATCAAAGCTGTCTCTGATTGCTGTGTACAAATGGAATTTATCGTCGAAGAATCAGTTATTGCACTCATCCAGAGACTTCCCGAAGGGAGGACGTTCCCTGCGGGAAAGTGCGGCTGTTGAACGCTTTGCGTTTCTGTTAAGAAAATCCGATTCACGCACCAAGCCTTCCCCTCCGGGGAAGGTGGCACCGCCGCAGGCGGTGACGAAAGAGGCGAATCACCGAATCTTTACGAATTACCGATTCCGTTCCGGATAAGATGAGTGAATATTACAGCAGCTTTACGAACTTCTCGTAGCCGGCATCCCAGTCCGCGGTGTGGTGAGGCTCGTACATCTTGATATCGAAGGAATTGCGGATGACGTGTCTTGCCTCGGCAAGGTCCTTGATCTCGCCTGCCGTGATAGCCTGGGCGATGATGTTTCCGATAGCGGTGCCTTCAACGGGGCCTGCGAATACGGGTCTGCCGCAGGAATCGGCAACCATCTGGCACAGTGTCTGCTCCTTGCAGCCGCCGCCGACGATATTGATAAAGGGAGTCTTCGTACCCTTGATCTCGTCGATACATTCGACAGTCCAACGGTACTTGAGCGCGAGAGACTCATAGATGCATCTTATGATGTCGCCCTCGTTTTCGGGTGTGTACTGACCTGTCTTTGTGCAGTATTCTGCGATGCGGGCGGGCATGTTTCCGGGATCCTTGAACGCCATATCGTCGGGATTGATGAGGCAGCGGAAGGGCTTTGCGGCCTTGGAAGCGTTTTCGAGGTCGTCGAAGGAGAAGTTCTTGCCTTCGCGCTTCCACTGACGGCGGCTCTCCTGAATAATCCACAGACCCATGATGTTCTTGAGGAAACGGATCTTTCCGTTTACTCCGCCTTCGTTTGTGAAGTCGTACTTCTTCGCGGTCTCGCCCATATTGGGGTCGTTAAGCTCGCTTCCCATCAGCGACCATGTACCGGAGGAGATGTAAACGAAATCGTCGCCCTTTGCGGGAACAGCCACGACAGCGGAAGCCGTGTCATGCGCGCCTACCGAAACGACGTTGGCCTTTATATCGCCGACCTCGCCGAGGACCTGAGGAAGCAGAGGACCGCAGACAGTGCAGGGCTCCACTATATCGGTAAATATTCTTTCTGGGATACCGAAGGTTCTGAACAGATCCTTCGACCATGTGCGCGCCTTAGCGTCGAGGAGCGCGCCTGTGGAAGCGATGGTATACTCGGTTCTCTTCTCGCCTGTAAGGAAGTAATTGAGCAGGTCGGGGATGAACAGGAGCTTATCGGCAAGCTCTACGCGCTGGGGATTGTCGCGCAGGTCTGCTGTCAGCTGGAAGAGAGTGTTGAAGTTCAGTGTCTGGATACCCGTGATATCGTATATCTTTTCCTTGGGCATCTTCGCAAAGGCGTAATCGAGGATATCGTCGGTACGGGTGTCGCGGTAGTGGTAGGGATTGCCCATGAGCTTTCCGTTCTTGTCGAGGAAGCCGTAGTCAACGCCCCATGTGTCGATACCTATGGACGTGATATCCTTATCGTCGGAAAGAGCGCAGTTGCGGATGGACTGCTTTATCTCGTGATATATGCGGAGGATATCCCAGTTGAAGGAGCCTGCCGTGATTACGGGATCGTTTGAAAAACGGTGATTTTCTTCGAGAGTGAGCTTTTCTCCGTCGAAGCGGCCTATTATGCCGCGTCCCGAGGACGCGCCCAGGTCGATAGCTAACATTTTGAGCTGTGCCATTTTGTTTTTCTCCTGTTTATATTTTTTATTTATAACTCAATTTTGCGGCCGGGGACTGCGCCGCCGATACCCCGAAGAGATACAATATCAACTGCGAACATCGAACCGAAGGCTCGGTGAGCAATTTCACTTATCTGGTAACGGGCGCCTCGTTGTGCGGCAGGTCCTTTGTAGCAATGATAAGGCTGCCCACAGAGTTGCCCGCGGTCATGATGAGCATATAGAGAAGTGCCTTGCCGCTCCATACTCCCGCGAGGGAGAAATAGAACATATTTGCCACGCAGTGCTCGAAGCCGCAGAGAATGAAGACCACAACGCCCATGATGACGGCGAGGTAGCGTCCCAGCGGCTCGATTATGCTCTTATATCCGTTTACGGCGAGATACATGAGCATACCGCAGAACATCGCCAGAATGAAAATGCTGAGAGGACTGTCGCCGAGCTTTACAGCGCACATGGCCTCGGAGCTTATGGTGCTTCTTGTAAGGCGGAGAACGGCGGCGGTAAGGAAGGTGCCGCAGAAATTACCCAGCCATATCACCAGCAGAGTGAGCAGATAATCGGGCTTGTTTACGAGAAGATAGCCTATCTTTCCCGTATAGAGGTTGAGCTTGCAGGTCACTATGGAAATCAGTCCTATCGAGAACAGGAACGCTCCGACTACCTTGTTTTCAACCGAAAGATACACTGCGCCGCCGATACCTATGCAGATACCGCCCAGCACTGCAAGATAGAAATCGTATAAAAGCTTCTTTATCTTTTCCATCATACGGCACCCTTATCAGAGAATGAACTTGCTTATATAGTTTATCGTAAAGTCGATTCCCTTGCTGCCCAGCTCGCTTCCGGCTCTCCATGTATATGAATGAGGCTCTATGCTCAGTCCTCCGTTATATCCTCTCGCGTAGAGGATGGCGAAGACGTTGCCCCAGCATGTGCCGTCCATGCCTGCCGGAGGATCGTCCACTCCGCGGCCGTTGACCCTTGCGGTGCCCTTTACATGGAAATGATATATCCTGTCTCCCCAGTTGGAGAGAGCGCGGAGATAATCCTCGCCGCGGTTTATCGAATGAGAGCAGTCAAACTTGATTCCCAGCTCCTTGAGCTCTCCGAGAACCACTTCCCACTGAGGCTCCGAATATATGAAGTTGTTCCAGTCGCAGTTGTACGCGGCGACCTTTATTCTTCCGTCGGCGTGTTCGATGAGCTTTCCGAAATACTCTACCGCGAAGGAGTAGTTGCGAAACAGGCTTATGCTGTTATCGTAATTGCATCCGCACACGAAGACGGGAGAGCCTACCTCTATTGCCGCGTCCATGAGGGCGTATTGCAGGTTCATCTGCTGTTCGTTGAATTTTCCGCCCGCGTTTGGTGAGGAATTCCAGCGTCCCACCGAGCCTATCGGTACGCCGGTGCGCGCGATGTTTTCTTTTATGGAAGCCTTGTTGTCGATAAACGCCTGAGCCTCGTTGTCGTCGTTGCGGCAGGATTCGATAAAGGACAGTCCGAGAGATTTTACATAATCGAAGGAAGCCGCGTCAAAACCCGAAATTATACCTAACTTCATTTTGTTTTTCCTCCTGATATTTATTTATACGCTGAATATGAATAACGCGCCGTGTACGGCTATAAATATACGATGATATTCTACCACAGTTCGTATTTTATTTCAATAGCTAAAATGGAAATATTTGCGGTAAACGCTTCGCTTTACAACTGTATTCCGCAAATGCGGACGTATTTATACCGATATACGCCGCCCCGTCCCTCTCCGCGCATATTGACAGACGGCTCAATATGTGATAAAATAGTACATCATTTTCGGAACACATATTTCACATGAAGAGTATTATATGAACGAAAAAAATTATACGCTTGACAGGGACTCGATAGCGGACATAACCTCCGACATATCGGAATACCTGCACGGACTGCGCCTCAACGAATCGCTGATAAACGAGACCTCACTGCTCTGCGAGGAGCTTATAGTAAAGTTCAATGAGCAGCTTGGGGAGTGCTGCTGCACCGTCAGCATATACGCCAGTCTCGGCGGCACCGTGATAAAGTTCCGTGTTCCCGGCAAGCGGGTAAGCCTCGAAGCGGAAAGCGAACACGATCTCGGCGCGGCGATAATCTCGCGCTTCGGCGACAAGGTGTCTCTGCGCTACCGCAGCGCGGTGAACACCGTCACCGTGTTGGCAAACCAGCCCTACGCGGCGATCACCGCCTTTTCCGTCCTTGCCTTTATCGCGGCGATCCCCATAGGGTTTGCCATCAGATATCTTTTACCGCAGTTTTCCGGGAAGATCTCCGACTTTCTGTACAGCGCGGAAAATATGTTTTCAAAGGCGCTGGGTGTTATCGCTACGCCTATAACCTTTTTTTCGCTCAGTCTTGTGGTGACACGCAACTTCAGCATCTTCGAAAACAGAATCAATTATATCGGCGTGCTTCTGCGCTATATGGCAAGCTCCTTCGCGGCAGCGCTTATAGGCTATCTTATAGCAAGCTCCGATATGCTTGCTTTCGGCGCCGCGGTTGAAAAGTTCAGCATACCCCTTTACAATGTAGATATTATTTCCTCAAGCGGGATAACGAAGCTGAAATATCTTCTCGATCTGGTTCCCGAAAGCATATTCGCGCCATTTACCGGCGGCAATCTTGTGCAGGTGCTTCTCTGCGCGATTCTCTTCGGCAGCGCCGCGGGTACAATGGGACACAAGGGGGAAACCATTACCGATATGTGCGACTCGCTGAACAATCTGTTCTGCCGTATGCTGTCCATACTCGCCGTGCTTTTCCCGGTCATGACCTTTATCGCGACGCTTGAAATCATTCTGGCGGTGGACTACTGCTTTGTCTCCTTGGGAATGATGCTTCTCGCAATCGTCACCGTCGCGGTGGGCAGTATCCTGATGTGCCTGCTCTACGCTGTTGCGCTGCTCGGAAACGGACTATCTCCGATAAGCTTTATCCGGAATATCGGCAGCTCCGTGCATGAGATAAGCAGAATCGGTTCTTCCATAGACGCGGTGCCCTATGCGATAAGGAGCTGTCACCGTTATCTCGGAATACCTCTCGATTTTCTGGATTTCACCATCCCTCTCGGCGCGAATATAAATATGGACGGAAACTGCATTTCGCTCATGGTGGTTTCGGTAATGCTGCTGGGCTATGCGGGAGTAAAGCTGTCACCCGGCGAAACGATACTGCTGTTCGTGGTCGTGGTGCTTCTCTCCATAGGCGCGCCGAACCAGCCGGGAAGCGCGACGATCTGCTTTGCCGTGCTTTTCCCCTTCCTTGGTCTGAGCTATGAGAACATCTCGGTCATAATCATAATGGACTCGCTCGCCGGTATGGGAATCGCCGCCTTCAATGTTGTGGGCGACATGGTGACTGCGGTCATCGTGGCAAAACGCGCCGGACTCATAGACGGCATTCCCGACAGAGAATGAGAACCGTATCATGCTCATACACAAAAAATTCACAATCTGCCGACCATGAAATTATGGAAAGCCCTTGCAATCTCCGGCATAATATGCTATAATATCACAGTCAGCAGAATACAGGGGCATAGCTCAGCTGGTAGAGCAGCGGTCTCCAAAACCGCGTGCCGAGGGTTCGAATCCTTCTGCCCCTGCCATATATTCGCTGTTGTAGCTCAGTAGGTAGAGCACATCCTTGGTAAGGATGAGGTCGTGCGTTCGACTCGCATCAACAGCTCCAAGCGATTCATCCAATCGGGTGAGTCGCTTTTTT
>JAZQNC010000041.1:0-3256 GCA_045627165.1 Eubacteriales bacterium | reverse complement strand
ATAAAAAGCGGAAGCTGTGAGGTAACGTCAATTGACAGAAAATAATAAATCCTTATTATCAACGGATAAGGATATATACGATAGTTCCGAATACAGGCGTTCAAGATATTCCTATGCCGCTCAGTGCACATTTGAATATTTCATCTCGATCCTTGTGTCGGATGCTTATCTTGCGAAGCTCCTTATGGACGTCGGCGTAAGCGACAGGGTGATCGGCATCATATCGTCCCTTATCACCGCGGCATTCCTGTTTCAGCTTTCCTCCATATTCATTGCCGGAAAAATCAAAAACGTCAAGCGCACCGCAACTCTGTTCAGCACGCTCAGCCAGCTCCTGTTCACCTCGCTGTATCTGGTTCCATTTTTACCGTTTTCTCCGGCGGTGAAGACAGTAATCATTTTCGGAGCGATCCTGCTGGCATATTTTGCTCTGTATTCGGTAACGTCGATTATTTACAAATGGGGAAATTCATTTGTATCACCAAATAAGCGGGGATCATTCTCCGCCACAAAGGAAATAATCTCGCTCTGCACCGGTATTGTCTTCACGCTTTGCGCTGGACTTATTATAGACAAGCTTGAAGCCGTAAACCGTCTTCATTCCGCGTTTATCTTCATTGCGGTCGCAGGTCTTATTATCAGCATATGCAATTTTATCTGTCTGAGACTTATCGCAGACAGCCGTGAAGCCGAAAGCGAAAAGGCTCCGGGGCTTACCGAAGTGGTGAAATATATTTCCGGTAACAAAGGGTTTCTCCGCGTTATCGTGCTTTCCTGTCTTTGGAGCATAGGAAGGTACATGACTGTCGGCTTTATGGGGACATACAAGACGTAGGACCTTATGCTGACGGTGAGCGCGGTTCAGATCATCAACATTATCGGAAATCTCGGACGCATTGCGATATCAAAGCCTCTCGGAAAATTTGCCGACAGGACTTCCTTTGCACATGGTATTAAAATCGCGCTGATCATCGGTGCCTTCGCTTTCGGACTCAATATGTTCACTTCACCGAAAACGATATGGTTCATTATCGCGTACACGATACTGTATGATGTAAGTATAGCAGGTTCGAACGCAAACTTTTTCAATATCGTTTACAGTTATGTTGAGCCTAAATACTTTGTTGCGGCTACGGCAATAAAAAACAGTATTTCCGGTATACTCGGATTTCTCGCTTCTCTTCTTGGTTCGGTTATCCTTGACACAGTTCAGAAAAACGGAAATATGCTGTTCGGCATAAACGTTTACGGACAGCAGGTTCTTTCCTTCGTTTCTCTCGTGATTATCGTTATCGCTGCGGTTTACACTCACATATTCATAGACAAAAAAGATTCCGCGAAAAAATAATATCTGATTCAATTCGTAAAGGACAGGTGGATATATGCTTTCAATGAAAGAATTTCTGCGCTCGGCAGGATCGGTAACTCCTTCTCCGCGTCAGATAGGGTGGTTTGATACCGAATTTTACGCTTTCGTTCACTTCGGAGTAAACACATTTACAAACCGTGAATGGGGCAACGGCGATGAAGATGAAAAGATATTCAATCCCGTAAATCTTAATTGCGACAAATGGGTTGAAGCCATTAAGTCGGCAGGAATGAATGGAGTTATTCTTACCGCAAAGCACCATGACGGTTTCTGTCTGTGGCAGACAAATACCACGGAACACTGTGTTAAAAACAGTCCGTGGAAAAACGGAAAAGGGGACGTAGTGCGTGAGCTGTCAGATGCATGCCGCAGGGGAAATATCAAATTCGGATTCTATCTCTCTCCCTGGGACAGGAACGCTTCCTGCTACGGTACCGATGCGTATAATGACTTCTACAAAGCTCAGCTTACCGAACTTCTTACCGGTTACGGTGATATATTTGAAGTCTGGTTTGACGGCGCCTGCGGAGAGGGTCCCAACGGCAGACGTCAGAAATATGATTTTGACGGTTATATAGAGCTGATACGCAGATACCAGCCCAACGCCTGCATATTTAACGATCACGGTCCCGATGTCCGCTGGTGCGGAAATGAAGGCGGAAAAGGCCGTCATGAGGAATGGTCGGTAGTTCCGTCCGAGCTGTGTTACAACAACAAGGACATACAGACAGGACAATACCTTGACGGAGGATTGTCATATCTGTACAATTCTCTTGACGATATAGGCTCGCTGAATACCATAATGTATTCAAAGGGTCTGGTGTTCTGCGGTTCCGAAATTGACATGTCTATCCGTCCCGGATGGTTCTATCATGCAAACGAAGAACCTCATTCGCTCGAAAGACTGTGGAATACATATATTACCTCTGTCGGAAGCAACGCCAATTTCAACCTCAATATCCCCCCGCGTCCCGACGGAAGCTTCGACGAACGCGATGTTGAGCGTCTTGCACAGCTCGGAGACAGAATATCATCCGCGTTTTCCAAACCGATCACTTCCGAAGCAGTCATTACCCGCAGTAACTGGGAAGACAGCGATACTCAGTGCGTATACAATATTGCTTTTGACGGAAATCACAGCATTTCTTCTGTTGTGATGCAGGAAAATCTGGAAGAAGGTCAGCGTGTGGCGCGCTTTATCATTCAGACCCGTTCATGGAACGGATGGAACACCGTATACGAAGGTACTACCATCGGACATAAGCGCATATGTCAGATCAATCAGGACGGCGTTTCCGAAGCACGCGTCATTATCACGTCGGCAAGAGCCGAAGTGAATCTCAAAACCCTTGATATATTTGCCTGATTTTTCGGAGTCGGATGTATATGTTATTCGGTGGTTTACAGAAGCTCTCGATGGTGGATTATCCGGGGCATATGTGCGCGACAGTGTTCACCGTTGGTTGTAACCTCCGTTGTCCGTTCTGCCACAACGCGCCCCTTGTACTCGCCGGCAGCACGGCAGGAGGTATACCAGAGGAGGACATATTCGCATATCTGGAAAAAAGGAAAAATATGCTTGACGCGGTGTGTATTACCGGCGGAGAGCCGCTTCTTCACGAGGACATTATCCCTGTAATGGAAAGAATACGCGGCATGGGCTATTCTGTCAAGCTGGACACGAACGGTACCCGCCCTGCTCTGCTTCGTTCGATAACGGAAAGAAAGCTTTGCGACTACATAGCTATGGATATAAAAAACAGCCGTGCCAAATATTCTCTTACCTCCGGCTGTGATACGGATATCGGAGCCGTCGATGAAAGCATTTCGCTGATACGCACCTCCGGTATTGACTATGAATTCCGTACTACGGTATGCAAGCCGCTT
>JAZQNC010000040.1:0-2940 GCA_045627165.1 Eubacteriales bacterium | reverse complement strand
TATTAGGCTCAGTCTGCACCACGCCCACCCCTCCGGCAGATCAAACGGTATCTCATCTTCTATACATTTCAAACTGCCGTTGGCGAACTTCTCATAATGTAAATTATCCTCACCGACGAAGATGACAGTATCATTCTTTATATCTTTGGCTTTCAGCTTGCCATCCTTCACCATCTGCTGCTTTTGCGCACGAATACGCTCCAGCAGAACGGATGCCGGTTCATCGTTCGGGTCTTGCGGAACCAGCTTTCCGCAGATGGCGAGGTCAAGCACCTTTTGCCGCAATGCTTTCGTATCTATCACAGGTCTATCCCTCCGAGAATCTCTTGCAGCTTTGCAACGGCATCCGTGATCGCTGCTGACTTGCTCTGCATATCGTCAAGGATTTCCGTAATGGTGCGGTCGTATTTTTCGCCGAGATGAAGCCATTTGAAATCGAGCTTCAGCTGATCGCGCGAATATACCTCTTCCTCGGAGAAACGTCTCCATCTGCCGTTCGGATTTTCCTCAGAATACGTCTGAACGCGATCCTGTATGTGCCCGGAGCAGTAGCAGGAGACAAAATCATCCAGATTCTCGCGCGTCATCGGCTTGGTCGCCAGCGTGTGCTTTATGCCGGTGCGGTAGTCGTAAACCCAAATATCCTTTGTCGGCGTGCCTTTTTCAAAGAAAAGCACATTGGTTTTTACGCCGTTTGCATAGAAGATACCGGTGGGCAGACGCAGAACCGTATGCAGGTTAAAGTCTTTCAGGAGCTTTTCACGCACTTTCGCTGTTGCGCCGCCGTCAGTAAGGACATTATCCGGAAGGACAACGCCGACACGACCGCCGGTCTTAACGATAGACATGATGTGCTGCAAGAAATTGACCTGGTTATCCGACGTCTTTACAAATTCGGGACGGTTCGCATAAACCTCAACGCTGCCCTGCGGTCTTGTCCCGAACGGGGGATGCGCAAGGATAACATCATACATTTTGTCGGATTTATCAATCAGAGAGTCCTGGCATACAATGGGGCTCTTAGCGGTACCGATGTCATGCAGATAGAGGTTCATAGAGGCAAGCGTTACAACCAGAGGCGTGTTATCCGCGCCAAAGAAGGCTCTGTTTTTTAGGAAATTCTGCTTTTCAATCTCACGGCTCTGAGGTTTCATATGCTCAAAGGCTGCAAGAAGGAAGCCACCCGTGCCACAGGCGGGGTCTGCCACGGTTTCGGTGATCTTAGGATCGACTACATCAACGATGGCTTTTATCAGCGCACGGGGAGTGAAATACTGACCGGCTCCGCTTTTCTTATCCTGTCCGTTCTTTTCAAGGATTGATTCGTAGATAGCGCCTTTGAAATCCCCCTCCATCATATACCAGTTCTCGCCGTTGACCATTTCGATGACTTTGGCAAGCATGACGGGACGGTCGATTTTATTGGATGCTTTCGTGAAGATCGTACCGATCAGACCGGTATCTTTGGAAAGCTCTTTCAGAATCTCCTCGTATTTATCCACGAGGTCTGTTCCGTTGAGATCAACCAGGTCATCCCACTTGTATCCCTCCGGAATAGAGCTGCCAAGTCCCAGTTCTTCCTTTTCGCTGTCCATTTTGAGGAAAAGAATATAGGAAAGCTGCGTTATGTAGTCAGTAAATCCAACGCCAGCCGCTGCAAGAACATTTGCGATGTCCCATATCTTTTTCAGCAGAGCGCCTTCGTTTTTCGTCTGTGTAATGTCTGCCATATTAAGCCACCTTCAAAATAAATCTTGATAATGTTTGCAGTTCGGGGGCAAATCCCTTACCGAAGCAGGTAACGCCTTTTCTCCAAAGGTCGGTATCAATGCTGTTGAGTTCCAACACGGTGAACGCTCCGTCGCTGACGATATAATCAGCAATCTGCTTCATGACAGCCATCTGGTCATCAGTCAGCGTGCGCTGTACCTGACCGCAATACAGGCTAAAGCGCTGTGAATAGCCCGTATATAGGCTCGCGAGATTTGTATTCTTTCTGAAAGCATACCGTGCAAGCTGAATAAGGTGCGTCAGTGCGTTCACGTTCTGCTTAACATCCAGCTGCTCAACATTGCCATCGGAATCAAGAATCTTGTAGTTATTCCAGATGTAATACGGCGTGAACAGCCTGTTTTCGGAGACGAGCTTATCGCGCAGCTCACAAAGCATATCGTGTGTGATAACAACATTCTCTGAATTATAGATAATGCGCAGCGCTTCGATGAAATCTTTATTGTCATTCAGATATTTCTCAAAATTCTCGATGAATTCCCGTGCGGTTTCTTTTGAGAAACCGGCATAGATCACTTCGTCGGGACCGGGCGCGGTGATGATATATCCTTTTTGCATTTCAAGGAGTTTCTTCCTTGCCTCAATGTTGCCGATCAAACAGGAAATCAAGTCTTTTCTTTCGCCATTCGACTCGGAAATGTCTATATAAGGCGGGAGCGTATTATTCTCAATTGCCTCGTTGATACTGTTTGCCAATGTACGCGGGGCGAAGCCAAAGGCTACAATAAACGATTCGAGATGCCTACCGAAAAGAGGGTTGTCCTCATACCTGTGATTGATTGTTGAGCAATAATCCCGAAGCAATTCGAGGTTATCATCCATCACTTCGCCGTGAGCAAGGTGTTCCAAAAGATGCTCCAGCGTCAATACTTTTATCTTCGGACTATCTCCGCCCGGCTTGGGAATGGTTTTATCGGATTCGGTAACGCCCACCGCGTCAACGATATAATAGCATTCCTTTGTTTCTGCATTCGGGGTGATTTCTTTGAGCTTATCATCGTTGATAATGCGGCAGCCGCGGCCTTTCATCTGCGTATAAAGGACGTATGACTTGACATCATTCATAAACAGAACGACCTCAAGTGGACGCACGTCCGTGCCGGTTGCGACAAGTGTGACGGTAACGGCAATACGGAAATCCTTTTCAAT
>JAZQNC010000039.1:0-2141 GCA_045627165.1 Eubacteriales bacterium | reverse complement strand
CCCGGAATCCAGTACAAAAACGGCTTCTTCGGAGAAAGCAATCCCGTGCCGCTTGAGGACAGCTACACTCATCTCACGGCAAAGCATACGATAGAGAAAATCGACGAGCTCAGCGGAACCGACGCTCCGTGGTTTATCCATGTTGACAGCCCCGAGCCTCATCTGCCCTGCCGTCCCTCCGCACCCTTTGACACAATGTACGATCCCGATGAAGTTCCCGAATGGGGTACCATGGGTGAAACCTTTGAGGGCAAGCCTTATATCCAGAAACAGCAGCTTATCAACTGGAATCTTGAAGATCGTACATGGAATGAATGGAAGCACACCGTCGCGTACTATTACGGCATAATTTCCCAGTATGATGACGCTGTGGGCAGGGTCCTCGACCATCTCGAGGAGATCGGAGAGATGGAGAACACGATAATCGTATATACCATAGACCACGGCGATATGTGCGGAAGCCACCGCCTTATCGACAAGCATTACAACCTCTATGAGGACCTCTGCCATATACCCACCGCGATCCGCTGGGACGGCCATATCAAGCCGATGAGATACAAGGGCTTCTCGCATCAGTGCCTTGACATTCCCGCAACCCTTATGTCCCTGCTCGGTGAGGATGTTCCCGCCAACACTTTCCAGGGCACCGATCTTTCTAAGTATCTCACAGATGGTATCGAAACCGACGGACGCGATTATGCGGTTTCCACATACAACGGACAGCAGTTCGGACTTTTCACCGAACGCGGAATTACCGACGGAAAATACAGATATATCTGGAACCTTACCGATATCGACGAGTTTTACGATCTGACAAAAGATCCCTATGAGCTTCACAACGCGATCTATGAGGAAGAGTACGCTCCCGTTATCGCCGATCTGCGCGTAAAGCTCGCAGCCGAGCTGAAACGCTGCAGCGACCCGATCATGGGTTGGAATTCAGATCAGCTTCTTGCGGGAAGAAAACATTGACAAGAGATTTCAGTCTTCTGATCAAGCCCGCGTCGAGTCTGTGCAATATGCGATGCCGTTACTGCTTTTACTGCGACGAAGCCGAAAACCGCAGTATAAAGAGCTACGGAATAATGACCCGCGAAACGGCGGAAAACGTTATCGTAAAAGCGCTTGACGAAGGAAAGAGAAGCGTATCATTCGCCTTTCAGGGGGGCGAGCCGACTCTGGCGGGTAAGGATTTCTTCCGCTTTTTCACCGAAAGGGTAAAAGAGCTGAACGATTCTGACAGAAAGATATATTATACGATTCAGACAAACGGATATTTCGGCGCGGATAAGGAATGGTGTGAGATTTTCCGCGACAATGATTTTCTCGTGGGATTATCGTTCGACGGAAGCCGTGAGCTTCACAATTATCATCGCCATGACGCGGCGGGAAACGATACCGCGTCGAGGGTGCTGTCAGCAGCGGAGGCAATGAAGAGCTGCGGCGTGCGTTTCAACATTCTCACCGTTCTCACTCCCGTTACCGCAAAAAAAATCCGTTCGGTCTGGTCATATTACCGCAGACAGGGCTGGGATTACATACAGTTCATTCCATGCCTTCCCTCTATCGGAGAGGAAAGCGATGAAAATTCGCTTGACGGAAAGGCATGGCTTGACTGTTACAGTACCGTTGCAAGGCTGTGGTATGACGAAAATTATCCGCGGCTCTCAAAGGGGGGCGCGATGAGCTGTTCCGTGCGTCACCTTGACGACTATCTGAGGATCGCTGCCGGAGCGGCGCCCAACAGCTGCGGAGCTCTGGGACATTGTTCGCTGCAGAATCTCGTGGAAGCGGACGGCTCGGTTTATCCATGCGATTTCTATGCCCTTGACGATTATAAGCTCGGAAATATTAACGAAAACAGTTTTTCGGAGCTGAATTCGTCGAAAAAGGCAGTGGATTTCGTTATGAATTCCGCCGCACAGTCGGAGCATTGCGCTGACTGCAAATGGTTTCCCGTGTGCAGAGGCGGATGCCGGCGTTACCGCTGCGAATGCCGCCGAAATAACGGCGGAACGGAATATATGTATTATCCGTATTGTATTGAGTATTACGAAAATACATTTCCGCTGATAGAAAAAATGGCGTCTGTAATCGACAGGGGTTCTCTGTGATTTATCATTAAATATTAGATCGGAAGG
>JAZQNC010000038.1:0-11522 GCA_045627165.1 Eubacteriales bacterium | reverse complement strand
CCACCACCAAGGAGCTGTATACCCGACGTCCCGCGGCAGTCATGATAAACAACATCAAAAAGAGCCTTCCCCAGTGGGGACTGTCTTCCGCTGATGTTATATACGAGTGTACCGTGGAGGGCGGTCTTACCCGTCTGATGGCGATTTTCAGCGATTATGAAAACGTCGGCACGATCGGCTCGGTACGTTCTTCGAGAGAATATTTCCTTGATTTCGCCGCCAATCACTATGCCATCTATGTCCATGCCGGCGGAAGCGAGGAAGCGTATCAGCAGATCGGCAAGCGCGTGGTAAACAATATCGACGGAGTCAACATGTATGTTCCCGACGGATTCTACCGCGACGAAGAGCGAAAGAAGACCATGGGCTATGAACACAGTCTCATGACCGACGGAACCCGTATCGCCAACGCCATCAAGTTCAAAAAGTACAACACCGAGCTTTACAGCTATTTCCAGTCCCCCTTCCGTTTCGTTGACTATTACTCCGGCGAAACCAACCCGATGACCGGCGGAGAGACAGCAAAGCATGTCATCATCTACTACAACGCTCTGCATTTTCCTCAGTACATTTACAACAGTACTACGAAGACCTATAAGCGTTATCAGTACAACGGCATAGCGCATATCGACGCGGCTACGGGAGAAACTCTCGAATTCACGAATATCATTATCCTTTCGCTTCCACACACCAGCCGAAACGACGAAAAGAATCACATCGACGTCGATACTGTCGGCAGCGGCGACGGCTGGTACATAAGCGGCGGAAAGGCAATAAAGATCAAGTGGAAAAAGGACAATCTCGATGTTCCCATGGTGCTCAGCAACACGGACGGCACTCCGTTGAAAATGAACTGCGGAAAGACCTTTGTCAACATCGTTCCCACCTATTCTTTCGATAAAATCGAGATAAATCACAAAAAGTAATTTGCGGAATGCTTCCGGATATGAGTCCGGAGGCATTTTCGTTTCCGCCGTTTTGCGGCAAAAATTGACATTATATACTTGATATTTACATTCTTTTGTGGTAAAATCTATCGGTATCATGTCCGGGAGGCCTGTTCTGATGCTGTCGAATGAAAAACGCTGTTATATTATATTGAAAACCTTTATTATCATATCTGTGCTTTTCCTGTGCGTGTCTGCACTCTGCGCCTGCGGCGGAAAAGCCGAAAGCGTGCGTGACCGCTGCTCGGGAGTCGTGATATATTCGGTATACGGTACCGGAGAAAACACCGATACACCTGTCAGAAACGGCTTTGTCCAGCTCGCCAATACCCGCGCGGGAGAGGTGGAGCTTGACGGACTGTCGCTTTATTATTCCGGCGACGGATTCAGATTCAAAGAGATAAAGCTGAGCGGAACGCTTACGAGCCGATATCTCATCCGCTCCGCCGAATTCAATGGCTCGGAGGAAAGAAGCACGGTCGAGGTAATCTCTCTTGACAGCTGCGATCTCGAAACAAAGCAGCTGTTTGACAACAAGGAGTTTGCGCTTGTGCTTGCGCCATCGGGACTGTCTTCCGATAAACTGGATATGTATGCCGTAGACCGTTTCAGCTCGATAGACGACAGCCACAACGGTCTCGTCCCCGACTGCAGTCTTTCCAAAAACAAGGTCGCGGTCAGATGCGTAAAAAACGGAGCCGAGTATTACGAGAGCTATGACCTGAACATGATGAACGGAGAGCAGCTCGATAAGCTCTGTCCCTCATCCTCGACGGCGCGGAACACCGTAAACAGAACCGCCTTCAATACCGTACTGTTTTCGCAGACCGCCGGATTCTACGACAATGAATTTACTCTCACCCTCGGCGATTACGAGGGCTGGGACATATACTACACCACCGACGGCTCCGATCCGACTGATTCCAAAAAGATCAAATATGACGGCGGTATAGAGCTGAAATACTCAGACACGATGGGCTCAGGTCCGACGACCGCGAAAACTCAGGAGCTCATGGGAGATTCCTACCGTGTACGCGCAGGGCGCAATATGGGCGGAAGAGTTATCCGCGCGTATGCCACAAACGGAAGTGAGCAGACGGAGGTCGTCACCAACACATATTTCATCATTCCGAACTTCACGAAAACATTTAATGTGACCGTGATGAATATGTCGCTGAATGTGGATGATTTCGTCGGTACCGAAAACGGCGCTTATTACACCTACCAGTACGACCTGTGGTCAACACGTCCGAGAAGCACCGCCTTTCTCGAGGTTTTCGACAAACAGGGTCAGAGAGTGGGACATTCCTATATCGAATTTGCGATAAGCGGCAACGGCTCGTCCGGTCAGCCGATGAAATCGCTCAGACTCTACTGGAAGGACAATCTCAACCGTAAGACCCACAACGATCTCTCTCTGGAATACGATCTGTTCGAGGGTTACGCCAGGGACGTCAACGGCAGCAAAATCACCTCATTCACGAGAATCCTGTTGCGCAACGGCGGCAACGATTACCGGGAAAGCTATATCAGAGACGCTTATTGTCAGCGTCTTTCCACGGGCTTCAACGTAGATGCGATGGCAAGCATAGACACCGTACTTTTTGTCAACGGCGAGCTCTGGGGTGTGTATAACTGCCGCGAACGCTACAGCGCGGAGTATTTCGCCTCCCATTACGGAGTCGATCCCGACAATGTTGTTGTCATCGAAAACATATCCCCTCTGGCAAACAACAGCTGGAACTCGGATTATGTTCTGGCACAGGGCGAAGAGGGAGACGAGAACGATTTTCTCAATCTCGTAAAGTTCATCAAAAAACACGACCTCAGCATTACGGACAACTACAGGATAGTCGAGGACTGGCTCGATCTCGACTCATATATTGACTACTGGATATCGAGCTGTTACTTTGTAAATCACGACTGGCCCGGAAACAACATCAAGGTATGGCGCAACAAGGACAGTCACGATCCCTCCGGAATGGATACAAGGTGGCGTTTCTGTCTGCTCGATATGGATTTCTGCGTGGGGCTTTCGTCAAGCGCATCCGACGGAATGCTGGCAAACGCCAATTCGAGCACGGTGAACGGCGCGATAATGGAAAAGCTCCTTGAAAACGAGGAATTCAGACAGCGTTACGCAAAGCGGGCATATTACCTCGCGGTAAACTATTTCGATACACAGGAAGCCATTGACGCGCTTTATACCATGTCAGACTCCAAGCGCAGACTTCAGGGGATCCAGACAAACCGCTGGGGAGGAACGATAGAAAACTTCGACAGGAATATCGGTATCATGGAGCATTTCATGAACAAGCGTTTCAGGTCGTTCTATAAGGACGTTATGCGCTACACCGAAGTCTCGGACGACTGGATCGCCGAAAACTGCGATGTTAACGTCAGAGTGATATTCGACGCTTCTCTTTTCAGAGTTACGGTAAACGGGACCGCTGTCAAGTCGAGCGGGGATACGGTCGTCGTCACCCGCGATAAACGCGGTCTTGAAATAAAGGCCGAACCCCTGACCGATACCGGATGTTCCTCGATACGTTTTGAGGGGATCACCGGAAGCTCATGCAGCGCGCTGCCGGATGAGGGCAGGCTCACCGTAGAAGAAAGCGGCACGCTCACAATAAAATGATGCCCGGCAGAAACTGCCGAAAACGCCGGAATTGCCGTGGAGCAAGGTACGCTTCACGGCTCTTGCGTTAAGAACACCATATATGTCAGTTATGAAACCGGATGAAATTATTTCCGCATACGGAAACACTATCAGAAAATCGCAACTTTTTAACGGAATGGAAGATAATATTCTCGCCGAATGTCTCGAAATCACCGAAGCGGCTGTGTCAGAATATAAAAAAGGCGGATTTCTCCACTGTGCCTTTGAAAGGCTGAACAGGTTCGGACTCGTTCTTTCGGGTACCGTACAGGCATGTTCCGACGACATAGAAGGAAACCGCATGATAATGGCGGAGGTCACGCCCGGTCTGACCTTCGGGGAAGCTCTGTGTTATCTGAAAATCCCCGATTCCCCCGTATATATCGTCGCTCCCGAAAGGTGTACCGTTCTGTGGCTGAGCACCGATATGCTTTACCGTTCAGACAAGCCAGCCGCGATCATATTTGAACGTCAGTTCACCTCCGTACTCGCGGCGCGTACCCTTGCCATGAACGGCAGGATACAGATACTTTCCAAGCTGAAGCTGCGCGACAAGCTCATAACCTATTTCAGCGAGCTGTCTTCATCGTCCGGTTCGGATACCTTCAAGGTTACGCTCAACCGCGAGAGCATGGCGGCGTATATCGGCACCGATCGCAGCGCGCTGTGCCGCGAGCTTTCGTCAATGAAAAAAGACGGGATCATAGATTACAGAAAAAACACCTTCCGTCTCATCGGCAGGAACTGACTCAGGGGATTAACGACAATTCATAACAAACCGATTTATAACCGGAGCGTATCGTGATATTCAGTCACGGTATCCGGTACAACGAGGAAGAAATGGCAGACATCGTTAACACAACAGAAAACGGAAGCGAAAAGGACATAAGCGAGCTCAACTCACTCGAAGGAGTCGTCGAGCATATCATATACAGCAACGAGACAAACGGCTGGTGCGTATGCGAGCTTTCGATTCACGACGAGGAGCTTGTCACGGCGGTAGGCACCATGCCCTTTCTTTCCGTCGGCGAAAATATAAAGTGTATGGGAGACTGGACCGTACATCCAAGCTTCGGACGGCAGTTCAGAGTGGAATATTACGAAAAGCAGATGCCCACAAGCGAGGATGATATTCTTAAATATCTGTCATCGAGGACCGTAAAGGGAATAGGACCGGTAACGGCGGCAAAGCTGGTGGAACGCTTCGGCGAGGATACCTTCGACGTACTGGAAAACCATCCGGAGTGGCTCACCGACGTTCCCGGAATCACAAAGAAAAAAGCGGATGAAATGTCGGAGGACTTTCGGCATCAGTTCGGCGCGAGAAGCGTTATGATGTTCTGCCGTGAATTTTTCGGTCCCGCCACGGCGGTCAAGGTCTACAACAAATGGGGAAGCGCCGCGATAGACATAATCAAAGAAAACCCGTATTCGCTCTGCGACAGCATCAACGGCATAGGATTTCCACGTGCGGACAATATCGCCGCTTCTCTGGGGATCAAGCCCGATTCCATTTACCGCATCAAGGCGGCGATAAAATACACTCTGCGCTTCAACGCGGATAAAAACGGACACTGTTTCGTACCGAAAAAGCCGCTGATACATCTCATCAGACAGATGATAGAGGTGGACAAGGCAAAGGTCACACAAGCCCTTGACATTCTCGCCGCCGAGGGAAGCATCGTCAGCGTCAAGAGAGGAAACCGCACCGACGTTTATCTCCGTGAATACTACGACGCAGAGATGTATTCGGCGAACAAGCTGGATCAGCTTGACCGCCTCTGTCCCGGTCTCGACACCACGGATATCGAGAGATTTATTCAGCTCATAGAGTCGGAAAGCGGAATAAAATACGCTCCGATGCAGAGACGTGCCATTTTCAGCGTCCTCGGAAACGGCGTCACGATTCTCACCGGCGGTCCCGGTACAGGTAAAACCACGGTAATCCGCGCGGTATTGAGAGTTTTCGATTCGCTTGACTTTGACGTTGCGCTTGCCGCGCCTACAGGACGAGCCGCCAAGAGAATGTCGGAGGCCACATCCCGCGAGGCAAGGACGATACACCGTCTGCTGGAAATGGACTTCAACGAAGGCGAAGACCCGCGTTTCTGCCGTGACGAAAAGAATCAGCTCGACGAGGACGTTATCATCATCGACGAGACCTCGATGGTGGATATCAAGCTTATGGCAAGTCTGCTCAAAGCCATAAAACCCGGAGCGAGACTCATGCTTATCGGAGACGCGGATCAGCTTCCTTCGGTAGGTGCGGGAAACGTGCTTCGGAATATCATAGCCTCGGAGCATTTTACCACGGTGACTCTTCACGAGATCTTCCGTCAGGCGGGAGAAAGCATGATAGTCACAAACGCCCATTCCATAAATTCCGGCGAGCTTCCAGAGCTTGACAAAAAGGATGGGGACTTCTTCTTTCTCGACCGTGCCTCCGATCACGATATAGCGGTGACGGTATGCAATCTGTACGTCAACCGTCTCCCGAAGGCTTACGGAGAAAGCATAAGAGGCGGCATACAGATAATCACCCCTTCACGCAAGGGCGAAGCCGGCACCGCCGTTCTGAACAATATGCTGCAGAGCGCGATAAATCCTCCCGACAAGAACAAAAAGGAACACCGTGTCGCCGCCGACTTCATTCTCCGCGAGGGCGACCGAGTCATGCAGATAAAAAACAACTACGATATCGAGTGGAACAGGGACGATGTTTCGGGCGTAGGCATTTTCAACGGAGATATCGGAACGGTATGTTCGATAGATACCGAGAGCTGCAAGGCTGTTATCAGCTTCGATGAACGCATCGCCGAATATGACTGGCAGATGCTCCCGGAGCTGGAGCTTGCCTATGCCATTACCGTACACAAAAGTCAGGGCAGCGAATATCCCGTGGTGATCATACCGTTATACGGCTTCGCGCCGCAGCTTATGACGCGAAATCTTCTCTACACCGCGATCACAAGAGCACAGCAGATGGTGGTGCTTGTGGGAAGGCGCGACATAGTGCAGACCATGGTCGAAAACAACAGCAAGGTCAAACGCTACAGCGCGCTTGCCGAGCTTCTCTGCGCTCTCAACGACACCTCGGATATAAGCATCCCCGATTCCGACCAGCCCGAAGAAGACGTCACGGATGACGACTAAAAAACGTCTGACCTGCCAATGCGGGGTTCAGAACATAATGTAAGAAAATATTCAATAATTGTCAATAAACACTTGATTTTTCGATATGCGTGATATATAATATAGTAGATTTGATAAATCATTTTTTTGGGTGTCGGATATGAAAAACGCCGTAATACTGCTGATAACCGGACTGTTTATAGCCGGGATGGGGATATATCTCAGCGCAAAGATAATAAAGAAGCTGAAACGCTGCACCGCCGATATTTCCGCCATATGCACTTCTGTCAGAAGAAAAGGACATTCGTCACATACCGGAGGGCGGCACAGAACGAGATACAGCTATACTCCGATTCTGTCGTACCGTGTGAACGGCGCCGACTATTCCGTTGAGGCAGATATATCATCCATGTTTCCGACAAAGTACCGTGAAGGCCAGCGTTTCGACATCAGGTACGATCCGTCCTCGCCCGAAAACATCATCATAAAGGGCAGAACAAACGGACTCGCTGCCGATATTTTTCTTATCATCACAGGAGCAGTGTTTGTGGTGATGTATTTTTATGTGACAATGTAGAACAGGGGACTGCGCGTACCGCTCAGTTATCCCCAAATCGTGAGAAAGGAAGCTTTCGCTGATACGGGAGCTATGGTCATAAAGCAAATGGGAAAGCGTTTTGGAGACCGCAAGGACGGAGTGCTGCTCCGTGACCTTGATTCTATGCATTTTATTGTTCCTCTCCTGTATCCCAACAGGTGCGACAACGAGGCCTATATCTCGGAAACGATCGACCTGACAAATCTTGAAGAATGGCTGCAGAAAAAGAACTTCGACGGAATAGAATATAAATACAATCTGTTTCAGGTCATAGTGACGGCGATGATGAAATGTCTTACGCTCCGTCCCAAGATGAACAGATTCATCGCAAACAAAAATGTGTATCAGCGAAACGAACTTACGGCTTCCTTTGTGGTAAAGAAGCTGTTTTCCGACAACGGAGGCGAAGCGCTGGCCTATATCCATGTCGGCAATGAGGATACGGTAGATACCATTCACAACGAGATATACAGACAGGTTTCCTTCTGCCGCGGCGACAAAGCTGACAAGTCCACCGAGAGTATGGACATATTCAACAGAATGCCACGTTTTGTTTCAAAAACCATAATCAGATTTATCTGCTGGCTTGACCGTCACGGCTGGGTCCCGGGTTCGCTGATAGCTTCGGATCCATACTATTCATCCGTGGTTCTGACGAATCTCGGCTCGCTCAAGCTTCATTCGGGATATCATCACCTTACGAACTGGGGAACCAATTCGGTATTTGTCGCAATAGGCGAAAAGAAGCTTCGTCCGTTCTATAATGACGACGGAAGCTTTACCATGCGCAGCAGTATCGACCTGGGTCTGACGATAGACGAAAGAATCGCGGACGGATATTATTATTCCAAAACCATACGTCTTCTAAGAAAGCTCATTGAAAATCCGGAGCTGCTCGAAAAACCGTTGAATGAAGAGGTTGACTATTAAAATGGCTGAAATCAGTGAAACAAACATCATAACAGCCCGCACACCGTGGGAAAATCATATGGGCGGAGTTCCGCTTCACCTCGATTATTTCGAGGGATCGATGTACGACAGGATCGCCGAGATCGCGGCGCAGTACCCCGACGCGGTTGCTTTCGATTTCATGGGCAGACCTACGACCTACCGCCGTCTTATAAACGAGATAGAACGCTGCGCCCGCGCGCTTAAAACCATAGGAATAAGAGAGGGCGACAGAGTAACCATCGCAATGCCCAACTGCCCTCAGGCAATATTCGTTTTCTACGCGGTCAATCTTGTGGGCGGTATCGCAAATATGATACACCCGCTTTCCGCGGAAAAGGAAATCGAATTCTATCTCAGGGACTCAAACAGCGTGACAGCCATCACGCTTGACCAGTTCTATAACAAGTTTGAGAATATCCGTCAGAATACCTCTGTGGTAAATATTGTTATCGCAAGCATCAAGGACGAGCTTTCAAAGCCGGTAAGAGCCGGTTATATGCTCACCGACGGAAGAAAGATCAAGAAGATCCCTTCGGACGCTCCTGTCATCAAATGGGCCGACTTCATAAGGCTCGGAAGATGCTGCTTCTACAATTACAAGGTATCGAGAAAATCAGACGATCCGGCGGTCATCCTCTACTCCGGAGGCACTACAGGTACGACTAAGGGTATCGTTCTCACAAACCGCAATTTCAACGCCCTCGGTCAGCAGGTCATCGCCGCCAATCCCATGTTCCGTCCCGGCGATAAGATGCTCGCCGCAATGCCACTGTTCCACGGCTTCGGTCTGGGAGTATGCGTCCACTCGATGCTCAGCAACGGCGGACGCTGCGTGCTCATCCCTCGTTTTACCGCAGGCAGCTACGCGAAACAGATAACCAAATACAAGTGCAACTTCATTGCCGGCGTACCCACCCTGTTTGAAGCTCTGCTCCGCCTTCCTTCCATGGACGGCGCCGACCTGTCCTGCCTCAAGGGAATATTCTCCGGAGGAGATTCACTCTCGGTAGAGCTCAAAAAGAAAATGGATAAATTCCTCTATGACCACAAGGCTACCATTCAGGTACGCGAGGGCTACGGTACAACCGAAACGGTAACGGCATGTTGTCTCACTCCTCCCAATATGTCAAAGGAGGGCAGTATCGGAGTACCTTTCCCGGATACATACATCAAGATCGTAAAGCCCGGAACCGATGAGGAGCTTCCTTACGGTGAGGAAGGCGAGATTCTGCTTGCAGGTCCTACCGTCATGAAGGAATACATGAATCATCCCGACGAAACCGCTCAGACCCTGCGCAGACACGACGACGGTCTGACATGGGTATATACCGGAGATCTCGGCGCCATGGACAGCGAAGGATTCATTTATTTCAGAGGAAGAGCCAAGAGAATGATCATATCCTCCGGCTACAATGTATATCCCGGACAGATCGAGAATATCCTCGACGCCAACGAGCTTGTGCAGATGAGCTGTGTTATCGGAGTTCCCGACTCATATAAGATACAGAAGGTAAAGGCATTCGTCAAGCTCGTTCCCGAAGCGGAACCGAATGAAGAGACGAAGGCAAAACTCATGGAATACTGCCGCAAGAATATCGCCAAGTACGCGATGCCCTACGATATCGAATTCCGCGCCGATATGCCCAAGACTCTCGTAGGCAAGGTGGCATACCGTCAGCTCGAAGCGGAAGAGCTTGCCAAGATAAAAGCGCAAAAAGCGCAGGCAGAAGCTTCTGCTCCCGCCTCCGCAGACGGCAATAACGCTTCGAAAAATGGAAAATAATATGGTAGAGGTTGCAGCCGCCCTGATATGGCGTGAAAACCGCTTTATGATATGCCGCCGTCCGGCGCACAAGGCGAGAGGTCTCCTGTGGGAATTTGTTGGGGGAAAGCTCGAAAAGGGAGAAAGCGCAGCGGAAGCTCTGGTGCGCGAATGCCGCGAGGAGCTTGACATCACGGTGACTCCCGGAAGTGTCTTTACCGATGTCATACACGAATATCCCGACATTACGGTGCATCTGACGGTAATAAACTCAACGATAGCGCAGGGAGAGCCCAGGCTGCTCGAACACTGCGATCTGAAATGGATAACTCCCGATGAGACAGGGAATTACGATTTCTGCCCGGCGGATGTAAGCATACTCGAAAAAATCAAAAAGGAATTTTCCGGAAAATGAAAAAGGTACTTGATATTAAGCCCGACAGAGGCTTCATGTTCATGGCGGGCGGTATCGTATATAAAAACGTTCCCGACTGGTACGGTGGGGACAACATGACTCTCCGCATGAATATAGTCCGCCGTCCGGCAGAGGGAAAGCGTCCGACTATAGTGTGGCTCACAGGCGGAGCATGGCAGCAGTCCTCGTATAACGTACACCTTCCCGAACTGGTATATCTGGTTGAAGCCGGTTTTACCGTCGCTTCGGTGGAATACCGCACCTCCGAGGACGCGATCTTCCCGGCACAGATCGAGGACGTAAAGTCAGCGATACGCTATCTCCGCGCAAACGCCGAGCGCTGGTGCGTCGATCCCGAGCACATCGGAATCATGGGCGAATCCGCGGGCGGTCATCTCGCCGCGCTTGCGGGCGCTACCTCGGGTACGGGAAAATTCGACGAAGGCGAAAATCTTAACGTGTCCTCCGACGTGCAGTGCGTATGCGACTGGTACGGTCCCGCGGACTTCAACACCTTCACTCTGTTTTGCAGCGAGTGCTCACCCGAAGTAATGATGCTCGGAGGCACAAAGGACAGAGTTCCCGACAGATATGTTTCGGCAAGTCCGGTATCCTATATAAACAAGAATACCCCGCCCTTCCTGATCATTCACGGAAACGCCGACACCACTGTGGACATATCACAGAGCGACGAGCTTTATGACAGACTTACCGAAGCCGGAGTTGACTGCGATTATATCGTGCTCAACGGAGCGATCCACGGCGATCTGCGTTTCGCGTCGCCCGAAGTAAAGGGTATAATCAGAGAATTTTTCGAAAAGCATCTGGCGGCTAAAGAATAACGGCAAAAAACAAGAGAACAGGAATCCCGAATGGGTGCTGTTCTCTTTTGCGTTAAGGATTATCTGGCAAGTCTGAGATACGCCTCGGCATAGCGCTTGCCGAATACGCGGTAAGATGCGGAATTGAAGTGGATGTTGTCCTCCTTCGGCGTAAGTCCCTCGGAGCTGATAAACGCGGCATTGGGCGTTTCTTCGGCAAGCGAAGCGAGTATC
>JAZQNC010000037.1:0-4273 GCA_045627165.1 Eubacteriales bacterium | reverse complement strand
AAAGGGAACGAGAGTGGATTTTCACGGGATACAGTGCGGATTTGCCGTGATAAGCTGTCTGAGGCAGTACGAAATGCTTGCGGGTTCCATTCCCTGCCGCGAAAATGCGCTGTCTCACGCCGCCGCCTTTGATTATTCCGCGCACGCCGAAGCAATGAGGGAATTCATCGGCGAGGGAGCCGAGGCAATGATTTCTCTCGAAGCAAAGGAAGGCAAATACGATACCTCAAAGCACGCCCCCCGTCTCGAAAGAATAATCTCTCACTGGGATGAGCTTACCGAGGTCATGCATACTCTGCCCTCGTCGGAGGAGTATATCTCCTTCTGCCGCGGTATAGGCTTCCCCACAGAGCCGGATGAGATCGGCATGACCGAAGAGGAGCTGAAAGGCTGTATGCGCTTTGCGGGAGACGTCCGCGACAAATATGTCCTTTCGAGACTGCTTTGGGACCTCGGAACAGAATTATAAAACACGCCCGAATAAACAGCACCGGAACATTTAACCGGTGCTGTTTTGCGTCATGATATTCCGATCAAGAGGCTGTGTGACCTGTTGCGCTGCAGAGCAGCTGCTGCAGAACAGCTATAGATTCAGACAAAAATAGTTGGGAAAAAAGAATATGGCTGCAGTATATAGCAGTTCTGTCTTTGTGATTCAACGGCGGGAGATAATATACAATGAAACGAGTAGACAGGTTATGAAAAGAATGATAATTATCCCCCGAATTCTGCACTTTAACAGATATAATGATGATGGATTATCTCTCTCGTTGTAATGGAAATCCCAGCGCGCAATCCATCGGGGAAGGATAATACTGACAATGCCATACAGAGTGGAGAGCACTATTAACATATAGAACGGAATATAATATATCAATGCCAATCAAACCTCTCCTTCTTAAACGTTTTCTAAATAAAAAGCGCATAGACTGATCAGCAAGTCAAAACTGACAATATATAGCCAACCTATGCGCAAATTTGAATATGTTTGATATGATACGATAAGGGATGCATTAAAATGTTTACCGATGGCGAATGCATAGGATGGAATGTAGGGTGGTTCAGTTCGATTACCATATTCATCTCACTTCCTTTCAGTAAATGTGAACTGATTTGCCAACAGGTAATACTCCTTATTTTTAACATTAGTGTACCATAAAAATGTATATTTGTCAATATGCAAATTCAACACCATTCACACATGATATTTGGTTGTTTTCACCAATTTTTCGGCATTATCATTATCAATATTGTTGTTATTGCCCATTCATATACCGAAATACCGCATTCAAAGGCTTTACGGCAGTGTCTATGATTTTGCAGAAGCACTGCTGTCATTAGTGGTATAAAAAATTCCGCTCCTGCTATGCTGCGGGAGCGGAATCGTAGACTTATTTAATCAGACTGTCTGAGATTATTTGCCGAGCTTTGCCGTGATTGCAGCCTTTGCGCCGGCATTGTCTGTTGTGATGAGAAGGAATACGTAGTTATCTACTGTGTAAACTTCCGCATTGCCGAATACCTTTGCGAAGCCCTCAGCGTCGTAGAGCTTGATATCGCTGGCGTTGATCTGGTCGATACGGTTCTGGCAGAGAGTCTTGATTGCTTCTACGTTCTTTGCGTCGGCAACCTTGAATATGTGAAGCTCAAACGCGCTCTTGCCCTCGGGAAGACGGATAGCGAAATCCTCGAGCATAGCCCACTCGGCGCACTCCTCGTAATCGCCTGTGAAAAGGAAGCCTGCGTATTCGGGATCGAGCCAGTGATCGTAATCGTCATCCTCGGTTGCGGATGCGATGTAGAGCTTCTTCTCGGCGGGGATGTCGGGATAAGCCGCTACCATATCAGCCATGAGCTCGGTGAGTACAACGTCTGCCGCGGGTGTTGATGCTTCGCCGTTGTTTGCTTCTGCCGCGGTGTTTTCTGCGCCGTCGTCAGCCTTATTGTCGTCGGACTTTTCGCAGGATGTGAGAGCGACTGCGCTCAGCAGTGTGCAGAGGCAGAGAAGAATTGCGATGATTTTTTTCATTTTGTTTTTTCCTCTTTCGAAAATTAAAAGTACGGAACGATCATGCTATGATTTTACATCCGCGGCGTTAAATTTTTCAAGCTGTAAATGTAAATGTATTGTATATTATGTCATTTTTCAATCAATTATTTTCTCCTGACCTTTTTGCCGCCTCTTTCAGCTTTTCCGCGTCGTTCTCAAGCTCTCCTCTTATCACGCAGTCGAGCAGATATCCCAGAGCTTCGCCCACTTTTCTGCCCTTATACCCCAATCCGACAAGCTCGTTTCCCGATATTTTCAGCTGCTTCGGCATATAGCACTCACCGCTTTTCACGATATCGTCGAGCGTTTCCGCCGCCGAACAGGGACATATACCCTTTGCCGCGAGGCAGAGGAGCATACGCTTTGAATTTTCAATTCCCTGTTCGCGCATGACGCGCTTCAGCGACACACGGTCTGCAAAATCATATTCACCGTATTTTCCGATCGCCGCGACGGCTTTTGACGTACCGTTGTCCGCTTTCAGCTTCGCAAGCGCGTCCATAGCCATATCCGTACAATCAAAAAGCAACGCCCAGCGCAGAGGAAAATCATCGGGCAGCGAATCGAGCATTCTGATATTATCCTTATCAACGCCTTCAAACATCCCCGTCAGCACTTCGTAAAACAGAGAAAGCGAAGCGGCGGCATATTCTCCGCACACCGCCTTTTTTATCTCTCCGTAAATTCTTTCTGCGGAGATCATATCGGTAAGACTGCGCTCCGCGGCGCATTTTTTCGCCGCGGCGAGAGTGGACGCTTCAACCTCAAAGCCGGTCTGCGAAGCGAAACGCATTGCCCGGAGTATGCGCAGCATATCCTCGCCGAACCGCTGTTCCGGGTCTCCCACACATCTGATAATGCGATTCTCTATATCCTCCCTTCCGCCGAAGGGGTCGGAAAATCCGGTGTCCGGGCTGTAGGCGATGGCGTTCATGGTGAAATCCCGCCTTGCCAGATCCTCATAGAGCGAAGGCGTGAAGCGCACATCGTCGGGATGCCGTCCGTCGCTGTATTTTCCGTCAACGCGGAAGGTGGTTATCTCCACGCAGTGTCCGTCTATTATCGGGCTGACGGTGCCGTGTTTTTTTCCGTCGGTAACAGTGCGGAAAGCCGAGAACACGGCTTCGGTCTGTTCGGGAAGGGCGGAGGTCGTAATGTCCCAGTCGTTTATTTTCCGTCCGGCAATAAAGTCCCTTACACAGCCGCCCACGATATATGCTTCATATCCCGCCGAGTGCAGAGCGTTCAGCGCAAGAGCCGTGTATCCCGGCAGTTCGATCCTGTTTTTCATTATTCGTTTCGGAATATATTCATCCTGCAAAAACGGCCTCCGACGCGGGAGACCGTTTGTTTTTATATCGGTTTGATCAGAAGTTGCCGCCGTTCCATCCCCAGTTGTATACTTCCTCATATTTGACGTATACGCGGTCGGAGGGTACTCCCAGCTCGTCGTTCAGTATTTTGCAGATCGCGGCGGTCATTTTGTCGTAGTATTCCTTATCCGCCGCGCCGAAAATCTTGACCTCGACCCACGCGCTCGGAGCCGAATCGTCGCCCTTGAACCATATTCTGGCGTTGTCTTCAAAGGAGAGCATGAGCCAGCTTTCGTTCTTGCCGGGAATACATTCGATAGCCTTGCCGAACTTTGCCTTGAGTATTTTTTCCTTTTCGGGAGAGATTGCAGCTGTTGTTTTCGTTCCGATGTAGGGCATGATTTCACCTCAATATATAAGCATTATATGATCAGACGTTCATTACTACGGGAAGTATCATGGGCTTGCGCTTTGTCTTGGCAAAGAGGAATTTGGAAAGCTCGTCCTTTACTCTTGTCTTTATCTGCGTCCACTCCACGATGCCGTTGAGCAGACAGTCGTCTATGGCGTCGCTCGCAATGACCCGCATCTGATTCATAAGCTCCTCGGATTCGCGGACATAAACGAAGCCGCGGGACACTATATCCGGTCCCGAAACTATGGAGAAGGTATCGGGAGATACCGTGGCAACCACCACGATAAGTCCGTCCTCTGCAAGATGCTTGCGGTCCCTGAGCACGATATTTCCCACGTCTCCGATTCCGGTGCCGTCGATAAGCACACGTCCCGCGCTGACCGGAGTACCCCATTTAACTCCGCCACGGCTGATTTCGAGAGTCTTGCCTATGTCGGAGATAAATATATTGTCGGCGGGAATTCCCATCTCGCGGGCAAGCGAACGGTTGCGGGC
>JAZQNC010000036.1:0-4730 GCA_045627165.1 Eubacteriales bacterium | reverse complement strand
CCGGAGGGGATAAGCTCGTCGGTGGTGGTTACGGCGTCGGTTATCACCGAGCATACCTCAAGCAGGAGATTGTCGTCAAGGGGCTTCATCTCCGGCCAGTCGGTGATGTTGGGACCGTAGGTAAGAGGCTGTGAGCTGTCGGGTCTGCCCCAGCCGTTGTATACGCGGTTTCTGTATACCGTGTCGTTGAAATCGTAATCGGGAATGTCGTATTCCACGTCGAAATCGGTAGCTGGAGTGAGGATGCCGCCGCGTCTTGCGGTAGCGGCTATCGAGCGCGCGTCCATGAGAGCGACAGCTGCGCACTGTCCGTCGGAGGGCTTGGAGCCTTCACGGTTGGGGAAGTTGCGTGTGCTGTGGCGTATGGAAAGACCGCCGTTGCAGGGAACGTCACCCGCGCCGAAGCAGGGACCGCAGAACGCCGTGCGGAGTACCGCTCCGGCTTCCATAAGGTCGTATGCCGCGCCGTTTTTGATAAGAGCCTCGAATACCGGCTGTGAAGCGGGATAAACCGAAAGCGAGAAGCTGCCGTTTCCGGTGGACTGTCCGCGGAGCATGGACGCCGCCGCGCAGAGGTTATCGTATATTCCTCCGGCGCAGCCCGCGATAACGCCCTGGTCCACTCTGATGCCGTCCTTCGTTACCTTGTCTCCCAGACCTATCGGAGTGAGGATATCTGCCGCGTTTTCGCAGAGCTCGCGGATGGTATATGTGTTTGAGGGGTGATAGGGAAGGGCTATCAGGGGTTCGAGCCTGTCAAGGTCGAGGGTCACCATGCCGTCGTAATAGGCTACTCCGTCGGGCGCGAGCTTTCTGTATTCGTCGGGACGGTGATGCTGAACGAAATATTCGCGTGTCGTGTCGTCTGTCATCCAGATGGAGGACAGGCAGGCGGTCTCGGTGGTCATTACGTCGATGCCGTTGCGGAATTCCTGACTCAGATTCGCTATGCCCTCGCCGACAAATTCAAGCACCTTGTTCTTTACATAGTTGTTTGAGTATACGGCTCCGATAATGGCAAGCGCCGCGTCCTGAGGTCCTACGCCCGGACGGGGCGAACCGATAAGATTGACGGCTATGATCTGAGGCATATCCACGTCGTATGTGCGCGAGAATAGCTGCTTTACCAGTTCGGGACCGCCCTCGCCGACAGCCATTGTTCCCAGCGCGCCGTAACGGGTATGGGAGTCCGAGCCGAGTATCATCTTTCCGCAGCCCGCCATCATTTCACGCATATAGGAGTGAATTACCGCCTGATGAGCTGGAACGTATATTCCGCCGTAGTGCTTTGCGGCGGAAAGACCGAACACATGATCGTCTTCGTTTATTGTGCCGCCCACCGCGCAGAGGCTGTTGTGGCAGTTTGTCAGAACATAGGGAAGGGGAAATTCCTTCAGACCTCCCAGCTTTGCCGTCTGTATGATACCGACGTAGGTTATGTCATGGGACGCCATCGCGTCGAACTTTATTTTCAGTTTTCTGTCGTCGCCTGAGGTGTTGTGACCTGTAAGGATGGAATACGCCATCGTATTTTTGCGTGCTTCTTCGGCATTATAATTCGCGCTTTCCTTTTCGTCAAGCACTCTCATGCCGCCGTCGATAAATACTCCGCCGCCGCTTAATTTTACCATATCGGATAATCTCCATATCAAAATCAGAATTAGATATATTTTATCATAAATATATTAAATTTTAAAGTACGGAAGACGGAATAATAGCTGTCTGTTATTACAATCGCACAAAGTTTTCGCTTGTCCTTTCTCAAAAGACCGTTTTGTTTGTCGTTTGCATTTTAACAGTACAGCTTTTTTTGCGGGACGACAGCATGATATATTTTTCGTGAATATTTTGGACGCGCGCCCACACCCCATGCGAAGATCGGGAGCGGCAGAACCGGCAGTCCTGTACTGAGTTTTTTCAGTAAAAAGGCACACGGCCGTGTGACCGTGTGCCCGAAAATCATTTTTTATCAGTAGTCTATAACGACCTTTTCGCCGGTTTCCATGGACTTGTTGAGAGCAAGCACGAAGGAAAGGGTGCGTACAGCGTCTCTGTAGGGAGAACGTATCTTGGAAGCGTCGCCGGTGATAACAGCGTCGATAAATGTGCGGTCGCACATAACGCCGGCGTCGTACTCATCGCGGAATACTATCTCGCCGCCTTCAACCTTTGCCATACCGCCGTCGCCGGAGATAAGGAAGCCGCCCTTTTCGTTCTTGTCCTCTGTGGGTGTAAGACCGTAGATCTTTACCGAGTCAAGAATACGGAGGTCCATGCGCGCTCCTCTTGCGCCGAAGGTGACCTTATGCTCGAATGCCGCGCCGGAGGTAGCGTAGTCGCCGGTAGCGAACATTCCGAGAGCGCCGTTTTCAAACTTTGCGACAGCTGCCTGGATATCGTCGGTGTCGTAGTTGGGGATATCCTTCATGAAGCCTCTTGTGCCGTAAGCGAATACCTCAACAGGCTCGCCGAACACATAGCGGATGATATCGAGGTTGTGGATTGTCTGCTCAACGAACTGACCGCCGGAGAGCTTTTTCTGTCTCCACCAGTCAACGCCGGGCATACCGCCCATACGGGTAGCCTCAACGAAAAGGATCTCGTTTTCTGCGGTGAACTTGCGGGCGGGATCGTTGGTGCTGCTGTAGCGGCACTGGAAACCGACTGCCGTGGTGAGCTTCTTTTCTTCGACACGGTCGCGTATCTTCTTTACCATGTCGAGGTCAAGTCCCACGGGCTTCTCGCAGAAGAAGGGGATATTACGGTCGATGAGCTCGTTTTCGATCTCGCCGTGGCAGTAAGGAGGAATGCAGATGAAAACCATATCGGGGTTTATCTCGTCGAGCATATCCTTGTAATATGTGAAGGCCTTGCCGCTCTTTGCCGTTTCAACGAAGCTGTCGGCTCTCTCCTTGATGAGATCGCAGAAGCCTGCCAGTTCTATATCGTTGAACTGAAGAAAATGTCCGAGGTGGTATGAACCTATACCGCCGCAGCCGATCATAGCCAGCTTTTTCATGATAGTTTATTCCTTTCAGAAATATATTGAATTTTTATTTTTGGTGACAGGGATTCCGGTCTCAGTCTGCGGCTCCGGTGTAGGCGTCAACGATCTTCTGAATGTTCTTTGTAACGCCCTTTTCGATGGAGGTCCATCTTCTGGGAAGCGCGTCGGAGTTTTCGAGAGTAAGCTCTCTGAATATCCATGTGATGCCGCTGAGATTGTTTGTAAAGAGGGTAGCCATATCGAAGTTGCGTCCCGCCATGATAACGTCAAGCATTTCTATCGTGCCTTCGTCGCGGGCGAACTTTGCCTGCGCGGAGTCCTCATACCATGCGGGATAAAGTATCTTGTAGGATTCCGCGTTGACAGCCTCTGTGATCACGGAGGTGCGCTCGGGGTCGCTTACCGTGATAGGCATTACAAGTACGGAATAGCGGTCCATTGTACCCGCCATGTACTTTTCCTGGTTCTCGTCATACTTGGGGTAAGGGATCACGCCGTATTCGTCCTTGAAATCGCGGTATGTGCCGTACATGTTTCCGAGCCATGCGGTGGTGAACAGACAGTTGTACTTGCTGAATGTGCCCTTGCCGTTGGTCACGCTCTCATCGCCCCACAGGAAGGAGTTGATCTTGCCGAGAGCGGTCTGCCATTTTTCGGAGGTGATGACCACTTCGGGCATACCCTCGTCGTCCTGCTCGATTATGGTCATATCCCATGCGAGAGGATAGCAGTCAACCGCGGTATAGGCGTCGCCGTCGTATGCGAAAAGGTCGCCGTCGGATATCGCGCCGTCGCCGTCAAGGTCGTTGTATATGCCCTTGCAGAGCTCCGCCATATCGGAGATCGTCCACTTGTTGTCGCGGACTCTCTGATACATATCGCCCAGACCGTAGTTGTCGGTGAGGTTCTTGTTGAAGAAGATAGCGAAGGTGAGCTGCAGCGTGGAGATACAGGTATCGCCCACAACCGAGAAGATGGTGTCGCCGATCTGGAATTTGCTGTTTACGCCGGAAATCCACCAGGGCTTGTCGAGGTTGATATACTCAAGCGAATTCCAGTTGATGAAATAGCCCTCGGTGAGGATGGGACCCGCCATGAAGCACATGGGGAGACCGAGATCGTAAGCGTCCTCGTTTGCGAGGATGGGCTGTGTGATTGAGGACATATCCTCCTCGGCAACTGTTGACCTGATACCGACGATTGATACGTTGAAGCGGTCCTCAATGATGCGGTTGCGCTTGTAGAGCGCGTCGTTGCGGATCTCTCCGTCCTCTTCCTCGGTGTAGCACTCGCAGAAGTACATATCCGCGGAACGGGAAAGCATACGGAATTCGTAGCCGTCGTAGTTTTCTTCGGGAAGGTCGTCGGATACGAGCAGACGTTCATCGACCGCTTCGGTTTCTTCTTCGGCGGAAGACACGGGATCGGTGCCGTCGGCGCCTGTCTGGATTTCACTGCTTTCGGCGCAGGAAACCAGTATCGCCGAAGCCGTCATTGCGGCGGCAAGCAGCAGAGAGATAAGCTTTGCTTTTTTCATGATGTACGCTCCTTTGATATATGGTTTATTTTGTTGTATTGGATTTTTTCAGTATTTTTCCGGCAAGCTCAGAATACCCGTTTTTTATCGCCGGACTCAGCTTCACCGTAAATCGGTGAAAAACTTCCTTTCCGTACTTATCTGTACGCAAGCTGACGCAGCTCATCGGCGAGCTTTTCGCTCTCT
>JAZQNC010000035.1:0-2247 GCA_045627165.1 Eubacteriales bacterium | reverse complement strand
CAACAGCGGCGTTAAAGAGATAATCGACGTCTGGGGCGAAGGTCATGCCGTGCAGGACGTAGATATCATTCTGTTTGAATGCATGTTCAAGGGGAGCGGATGGCTGAAAGAAAACGGAATGGACTGGCACGACTATCTCGCCGCGTTCAGAAAATACAATCACGCGCTGTATATCACCAACGTCAGCAAGGAACAGCCGGAGACGTTCACAGAGCTAAACTATCAGTTCCTAAACACACTTTCCATAACGGCTGAGGAATTTCGTCCGACAGATCTGCCTGATGGTTGGACGGAGAGCCCTGCAAATGATCCGCGCAGTTGGCTTACCAAGCAGACCGAGATCGAATACTACAACCTGTGCGCCGACGAGGAATACCGCCGCAGTTATTTTCTAAAGGCACTTTCGCTTCGTGGAGCGGGCAGGAAAAGCCGCGCATACCGGCTCGGCAGCATACTCGTGAAGAATCCGCTTTTCATAAACGAACCGGTGTATGCAAAGGAGCTCGCCGACCGTGCCGAGAGTATATGCAAAAGTTACGCACTAGGCAATCTGCTCGTCGCGGGAGACAACCGTTTCCTCTCCGGTGACCTTTTGCGTTTTCTGGCACTTCTGAAAACAAAAGACACGAAACGGCTCAGCAGGAGTCAAATACCATATTTCACAACCAGAATGTCCCTCAACCTGCCTGACAACTCCTTCTACTCTCCGGGCGCGGCATATACCGCCGGAGAGCAGTGTACGTTGCTGCGCAATCCGCATATAGCGCGCAACGAGGAGCAGCAGATGAAGCCGTATGTTAAGCCGCACAATATGCATAATTGGTATCTCAAGCATCTGACTGACGTGGTCATGGTGGACGCGTTCAGTCTGGCAGCGGAACGCCTTGGCGGAGCGGATTTTGACGGCGACATGATAAAGACTATCGCCGATCCGATCGTCAACAAATGCGTCAGACGTAATTACGTTACTTCTGATGGCGATTTCAAAAACCATCCGCTTCTGAAGATCCCCGCGGCGAAGCCTGTCCTGCGTGACGCGACGAACTGGCACGACAGATTCGTCACGGTCAGAGACACATTTTCTTCGCGTGACGGGCAGATATCCAACGCCGCGCTTGACCGAAGCATTATCGCATACGACGAGAACTCGGACGCGGCCGAACGCGAGCGCTGCCGTAAGGAAACGGAGACACTTGCCATACTCACCGGATTGGAGATCGACTCCGCAAAAACGGGAGTCAAGCCTGATCTCTCGGAATACCTCGGCAGACAGCACCGTGAGAGAAGCCTGTTTCTAAAGTATAAGTATCTGATCGAGAAGGGTGACGGGAGGACGGAATGGTACGAGCCGACCGTCAGAGAGAAGGTCGAGCGATTTATGCAGAGCACCGACTGGAACAGCGTCACGTCCAACGTTGAGAGACTGCCGTATCTCGCGTATCTGCTGCGGAAGAACACGCCCAGAATACAACCTAAGCATATTCCCGACGAACAGCTTTTTTCCTTTGCCGAAAACCCCGAATGGAAGGACGAGCTTGATCCGTCGCTTCTTGCGTTTATGGAAAGTACTATTTCCGAATATGAAAACTGCCTTGCCCGCATACGAGCAGGCAAGGCTTCGATTAAGAACAGAAACAGAAAGAATGATATAGAGCGCATTCTGTACAGCCGCGGGCAGGAGGAAAAATACAACGCCGACGAGCTTTACGCGGCTTTCTCCGCAATCGAGCCGGAGCATATATCCTCGCTGCGGACGGCAATACGGGAACAGGCCTGGCACATGATGGATCACGGCGAACGGGAGACATTCATTTCGGAAAACATTCCGGAGAACATAGCGGAAGTGTACGGCGAACTGCTATGTGATTTCCGCTTCGGCGGCTATCGCGTGCTGGGCGATCTCATCGGAGATATTGACGACGAGAACACCGGCGACAAGCGCAGAAAGCTCGAACGCAAGGGTGACTCAGAGCATATGCGTATGATGCTTGAAGCCTACCCCACAAAACCGACCCGCGAAAGCTACCGTGAAGCCGCTGCACGGAGCTGTCGAAAGTATCTGTCGCAGTTTCTCAAGCCGTCGCTCGCCGTGCAATACGCAGTTGCTCTCGGCAAGCGTGATTTCATGTGGGACGTGCTTCTTGATTATGTGAAGGAAAATGCGCTGGATCAGAGCGATGCGGGCAGGAGGAAGAAATGATAAACGAACAGGAAGAATTTGAACAGTACACCGGCACACCTGTCTAC
>JAZQNC010000034.1:0-3011 GCA_045627165.1 Eubacteriales bacterium | reverse complement strand
AGCTGACGGGAGGATAGTGCAGGCTGAGCGTTTCAAAAATCCGTTTCAGCCGATATGAATTTCTCCACACTAGAAAATCAATTATGCCATCGCGCAGAGGATAATTCATCACTCCGTCAAGCTGTGAGCCGCAGAAATAATATCTTCTCCTGTCGTATGAGATTTTGTTGGAAGCGTCCTCCCACACCTCGCCGAGAAGATAGCATCCGCGCTTTTTCACCTTTGCGGCAATCATTTCTATAAATTCCGGCTCAAGCTCGTCGGCAACGTCAAGCCTTACACCCTTTATTCCCATATCCATCCAGCGGTCAAGCACTCCGCCGTCTCCCGCTATGAATTCATAGAATTCACGGCATCCGCTTTTTATTTTCGGCAGAGTCTTCACTCCCCACCAGCAGTCATAGTCATCGGGAAAGCTTCTGAAATCGTACCATGAGCCGTAGGGCGAATCCTTCGAGAGGTATGCTCCGATTGAAGGATATGTGCCTTTTTTATTGAAATATATGCTGTCAGTGCCGGTGTGATTGAATACTCCGTCGAGGATCACTGCTATTCCGCGCTTTTCACATTCAGACGTAAGAGAACGCAGAGCCTCGTCGCCGCCGAAGCATCTGTCGATATGCAGATAATCCGCGGTATCGTATTTATGATTCGAATATGCCTCGCATACCGGGGAGAGATATATCGCGCTTACTCCCAGCTGTGAGATATAATCGAGCTTTTCGATCACTCCCCACAGGTTTCCTCCGGCGAAGTCGTTGTTTTCCACATAACCACCGGGAACTTCGGGATATTCGGGCCTGAATGAAGCAAAATCAGACGATACGACGGAATCGCTGCGGTATTCCACCCTGCCTGTTCCCCGGCAGAACCTGTCCACGAATATATGGTATATTATCCCGCGGTCAAGAAATTCCGGCAGAGGGTATTTTCTTTCGTACACAAGAAACTGTTCGGCAAACAGCTTTTCGTTTCCGTCATACACCTCAAAGAAATACAGTCCTGTTCCGTATCTGCCGAGATTTGCCGTGTATATTCCGTTCTGTTCGACAACCTTATATTCCGCGGTATATCCGCTGTCGTCGGACACGACCAGCTTGAGAGGATCGTCGCGGTATGAACACACGAAGCTAAGCTGTATATTTTCGTCTTTAAGGTATGTCAGATTTTTGTTTATAAGCCGTACAGACATATATTTCTCCGATGATATGGATTTTCACAAAACAAATGTGATGATAAATACTGCCGCCCGAAGAAATCCGGGCGGCAGCACGATTATGCGAACCGAATCATATCAGGCTTTTACTTGATCACTACGCAGTCCCAGCCCATATAAGCGGCGAATTCTCTGAGAACGGAAACCTTTCCGCCCCATACCATTGCGGCATGATGAATACCGCCGTTGCGGCTGTATTCCTCGAGGAAATCCGCAATGGGACGATTGGGCTTGAACCATCCGTTGATCATGCAGTCCATTGTGTTTTCGCCTTCGATTTCAAGCATCTTACCCTTGCAGATAATGAGCGCGTATCTGTCGTTGGGCTGAGGAGCGAGACATACGAACAGAGACTTGCCGGGCATGAAACGTCCTCTGATAGAATAAGTCTCGCCGGAATCAGTGTATCTGAAATTCTTGTGAGCAAGCACGCACTTGCCGGTGGAACATCTGATATTGAACTCTCCCATGTGGTTGAGGAATACCGTATCCGCAGACCAGTCGGGACAGAACATCTCACAGAAGGAAGTGTTGGGATAAACCTTGAGGAGAGAGCCGACGAGAACAGACGTAAGAACGTCGCCTTCACCCGCGTAACCTATACCTGCCGCCATGGACTTGGAAGCCTCTGCGAAGGGCATCTTTTTGAAAAATCCATCCTTGCTGCATCCGAGGAAGTTCATCGTATAGCCTGTAATACCCTCGCGCTCTATCCAGTGACGTACGGAAAGCGCGTCGCGCGCTACCTCGTAGTAAAGCTCACGGGAAACGCCTTCAACCTCGTAAGCTGCGATATCCGCCTGATACTCTTCCTCGAGCTCTTCATCGTTGATTTCGGTAACATCGTCGGCTGTGTACTCGACAACTTCCATGCCGATGGTTTCCTTGATCTTGTCGAACGCGATGGCGAAGTCACCCATTCCGTAGAACTGACCTCCGACAACGCCGCCCTTTGCGGTCTTCATCGTCTTCGCGATAAGCGCGCCCTTTGTAGCCTTGACAACTCTGTCAAGCACGTCGGACTTCTCATAATGACCGGCACAGATCACATAGCCCTTGCCGTTGCGGCGCATAAGATTGCAGAGGTCCTGAACGCCGTGGATACCGTGGTTGTAATCAAGAATTTCGGGATCGCTCTTCTGGTTGTAAACGTAGTCGGGAGTCGTGTCGAGAACGATCACGGGAAGGTATGTCTTTGCTATGGCGTCGGAAGCCTCGAGAGAAGGAGAGTACGCGAGGTTGAGAGTGATCATGCAGTCGCAGTCCTCAGCCTCGAACTTTGCGATAGCCGCTTCAAATTCTTCCTTTATACGGCATACGGGAACGTCTACGATATCAAGTCCCTTTGCGCGGAGCGCGTCGGAAATAGCGTGGTGGAATCTGTCGATCTCAGTACGCATACCGGAACTGAAATCGTCATAAAGCTTGATGTAAAGGGGAAGAAGTCCCGCCTTGATCTGTTTCATGTTACCATTCTCCTTAGTAGTATAAATAATAAATAATTTTTCTCATGCAAGTTACATTCCGTAAACGGTTTCTGCCGCGGAAATGAATTTTTTCACCGCGTCCTCAGCCATCGGGTGAGAGGCAAGGCTGTCAAAGAGCTCTGCCGGAAGCGTGATATTCTTTACTCCCGCCTTTGCCAGCTCAACGATCTGCTCCGCAGAGCCGAGGGAAGCCGCCAGCACTTTCGTGTGATTTCCCAATACGGAGATAATGTCGCTGACAAGACCTATACCGTCGCCTCCCGCCTTAGTAAAGTCGGAGGCCAAGCGGTCTTAGGAAGACAACTGCT
>JAZQNC010000033.1:0-4613 GCA_045627165.1 Eubacteriales bacterium | reverse complement strand
GAGCCGGTCACGCCGAGAAGCGTCTGCTCGTGCATTCCCATATTCACTCCGGCGGTCAGCGCCTCTATCGCCTGCGGCTGATCTCCCTGCGGAGTATAATCGCTGTGTATGACGAATTTTCTGTCTCCGTATCTGCTTTCGGAGAGATTTCTTTCAGGATGCTTCATCTGTCTTTTTCCCGTCCGACATAATTTTTCCGATAATCCACATATAGAAATGCACTATCGGACCCAGTCCGAAGGCGTTTGCCGCGGTTCCGATATTTACCGGACCGCCGCAGAGAAGGATAAGAATAACGAGTGTGCAGTCAAGCGTCACACGCGCGGCGAAGAATTTCACCTTCGGGTGATGATCCACTATCATAAGCGGGATAGCGTCATAGGGCGCAACTCCGAGATCGGCGTACTGGTAAAGCGCGATGCCCAGCGAACATATAAGCAGTCCGACAACGAGAATGAGCAGTCTTACCGGCAGGGAATCGGGATATCCCACCGTACTCTCGAATATGGGAAGGAAAAATGACACCACATAGCACAGCAGAAACCAGTTGATGAAGGTTCCGATATTTATGTATTTGCGTCCCCATATCAGCTCAAATATGAAAAGAAAGGTATTGAAGCCGAGGGTATAATAGGTATACGGAACACCCAGAAACGCGGAAACAGCCATGCACTTTCCGTTGAAGGGGTCGTTGCCGAGAGCCGCCATTTTGGTCAGCGCGACTCCCAGACCGATAAGTACGTTTCCTATTATACAGGCTATGATCTTTACCGTCAGCTCTTTTTTGTTCATGCAGGCAAACCTGCTCTTTATAAACGAATCTATGCTCATTGTATCCTCCGAAATTCCGTTGTGACCCGCATATTATACCGCATACCCGTTTTATTGTCAACAGCTGAATAAATTTCGCGCCGAAATAAGCCGAAATAAAAAGAAGGCGGCAAACCTGCCGCCCTCGGAATCAGATACTGTGTGATATTACTTTACGGTAATTGCGGTGATGTGGGGGTTAGCGCCGTTGTACCAGTAGAGGAGACCTTCGCAGTCGATAGTATCGCCGACCTTGAGGTTTGTTACTGCAGTGTAAACGTCTGTGCCCTCTGCACATTCATCGGACTCAACCATGAAGGAATATGTTGCGCCGTTGTAGGATACGTTGAAGTAAACGTCGCTGTTGGAGCCTGCCGCACCGGAGCCGTCCCAGTTATAGAGGAACGCAGCCTCGTTGCCGTCAGCGTCTGTGGAAGCCGCAACGGTAAGACCGGTGAACTTAACCTTCTTGTTCTGGTTGTTTACGAGAGCGTCTGTGCCGAGAAGAGCCGTTACATCCTCAGCGTCTGCGATCCAGCTGCCTTCGAGGATCTCGTAGGAAGCGGTGCCTTCGCCGATCTCGATCTCGCCTGCCCACTCAGCTCTCATACCCTTGATCTTTACCTTTGCGCCGATAACGAGCTTTGCGTTGTCTTCGTCTGTGCAGGGCATTCTGTATACGTAGTACGCGCCGTCAGCATCCTGAACATAGAGGTTTACGTTGCCGTATGCAGCTGCATAAGCCTTCGCCTGGATGTAGCCCTCGATCGTGACTTCCGTATCAACGGCAGCCGCAACGTAGTCGGCATACTTGAGTGTGCCTTCGGACTTTTCTGTGTCGGGTCCCGCCGGCGCCTTTTCACCGCAGGCTGTGATGGCGAATACCATAACGAGCGCAAGGACCAGTGCTATGATTTTTTTCATTTTCGTGACTCCTTGAAAGATATGATTTGTTTTTCCGCATTGATGCGGCTTGCTATTATTATAATTCATTGCGTCGCAAAATGCAATAGTTTTCAGAATAATAAAGCGTGTTTTGATGAAATTTGGTAAAATTCCGACAAGCTTCTCCCCGTATTTCGATATTTGAAAACCGCTTTGAATCAAATATCGCTGACACATCCTTCCGCGTTCTCTCCATATACACGGCTTATGGATAGAACCCGGATAAAAATCTCACAGGTTTTACGAGTATTTTTACCATGATATCATCATGTTTTCCGTAAACAATATCCTTTGCACCGATATAACCCCGACAGAACGAAAAAGGAACCGTCTTTCGGCGGTTCCCGTGTTTGCTGTAATGAAGTTATGCGTTGACAGAGTTGAGCTTGCGAGTGTACTGGCTCTTCTTGCGAGCTGCTGCGCTCTTGCTGATAAGGCCTCTTGCGGCTGCACGGTCAATCTTCTTTACGGCTGCCTTGTATGCTGCACAAGCGGCTTCCTTGTCGCCTGCGTCAACAGCAGCTTCGTACTTCTTCATTGCGGTCTTGAGTGCGCTCTTCCACATCTTGTTCTTCATTGTCTTTGCGGATGTGACAAGAACACGCTTCTTAGCGGACTTTATGTTCGGCACGGCTGAAATCCTCCCCTTATAAAACTATAGCATTAACAGTTATGCATTATATCATACTCACGGGAAAAATGCAATAGATTTCACATTCTTTTAACAAAAATATTCGCAGAAAATTTTCAAAGTTTCAAAAGAATAACTGTCCTTCTTCGTCGCCGTCATTCATGCGCATACCGCTCTGTCCGGTATGAAATGCACGATATACGCCGTATTCTACGAATTCACGGGTTTTTAACAAATAAAATTATTGTGAATTTTCATAACACATTATCGTCCACGCTTGACAAAATGGCGGTTATATGCTATAATAATGGCAATTCGACTTATGCAAAAGACAAGCGGATATCTGCTCGGAATATCGGGTTTTACCGTATACTGCGCGTGTTTTCTCATATCGTGAGGAGCGTGCGGGATATGTTATCGCAGGGTGTTCGGGAGTAAATGACAGAAACGAAGCGGACGGGGTTTATAATTCAGCTGTAACCAGCATGCTGTAGGGATACCGCCGCGCACGGTTTTGTATTTGCGCCCGTTTTTTCTTTTCCGGCTGATATCCGTAAACCATACAGATTTAAGAAACGGAGTGATCGACAAGATGTCCCAGCCACATGACGAGAAGCTCGGCAAAACGATCAGAAAGAGTTTTTCAAAGAACCGCAAGGTCCTCGAAATGCCCGACCTGATCGAGGTGCAGAAGAAATCCTACCAGTGGTTCCTCGATGAAGGTCTTCCGGAGGTTCTCCGGGACGTATCGCCTATAACAGACTATTCGGGCAACCTCTCCATAGAGTTTGTCCGCTATTCCCTTGACCTTACGCCGAAGTATCCGGTTGAAGAGTGCAAGGAAAGAGACGTAAACTACGCGGCTCCCATGAGAGTGGTGGTACGTCTTTACAACAAGACCACAGGCGAAGTTATCGACCGTGAGATATTCATGGGCGATTTCCCGCTTATGACAGACAACGGTACCTTCGTTATCAACGGCGCGGAGCGTGTAATCGTTTCCCAGATCGTCCGTTCTCCCGGTATCTACTATGAGAGCGAGCGCGACAAGACCGGTAAGATGATCTACCGTTCCACCGTTATCCCCTACCGCGGAGCATGGCTCGAAGGCGAGACCGACAATACCGATGTGTTCTGGATCCGTATAGACAAGAACCGCAAGATTCCGGTAACCATCTTCATCCGCGCTCTCGGAGTTGAAACAGACGCACAGATCAAGTAGCTCTTCGGCGAAGACCCCAAGATCATCGCCACGATAGAAAAGGACAATATGCCCGAAGAGGCGGTGAAGAACAACTCCTCCGCGGGCGACGAGGCTCTCAAGGAGATTTACAAGAAGCTCCGTCCCGGCGAGCCTCCGCTGGTTGAATCGGCACAGCTTCTTATCAACAACCTGTTCTTCGACCCCAAGCGTTACGACCTGATGCCCGTCGGACGTTACAAGTTCGACAAGAAGCTGGCTCTCGGCAAGCGTCTTATCGGCAAGAAGCTCGCACGTCCCGTTATCAGCCCGATCACCGGCGAGTTCCTCTTTGACGAGGGAACGATACTCACCGAAGACGAAGCAAAGAGCATCGAGTTCGCAGGCGTAAACGAGGTTTACGTTACCGCCGACGACGGAGAGATCATCAAGGTATTCTCCAACGGTACGGTATATCCCGAAGCCGTTCTCGGCTATGACCTCAGAGAAGCCGGAATCAAGGAAAAGTGCCGCTACAGCGTGCTTGCCGAAATCATCGACCAGATAGACAGCGAGGAAGAGCTTGAGGGCGACGAGCGCCGCGAGCGCATCGTTGAGGCCTGCAAGGCAAGGATCGCCGAGCTCTGTCCCAAGCACGTCACCAAGGACGATATTTTCTCATCTATCAACTATCTCATTGCTCTGTCTCACGACATCGGCAATGTTGACGATATCGACCACCTCGGCAACCGCCGTCTCCGTTCCGTCGGAGAGCTTCTTCAGAATCAGCTCCGCATCGGTTTCTCCCGTATGGACAAGATCATCAAGGAGCGCATGACCATTCAGGACACCGAGTCGCTCACTCCCGAAGCTCTGGTCAATATCCGTCCTATCGTAACCGCCATCCGCGAGTTCTTCGGTTCTTCTCCTCTCTCCCAGTTCATGGACCAGAACAACCCGCTGGCAGAGCTTACGCACAAGCGCCGTATATCGGCTCTCGGTCCCGGCGGTCTTTCCCGTGACCGCGCATCCTTCGAAGTCCGTGAC